>CAZHUR010000086.1:0-8731 GCA_964535395.1 uncultured Acidimicrobiales bacterium | reverse complement strand
CCGGGAAGTGGCCTAGTTTGGCTAAGGCGCCTGCTTTGGGAGCAGGAGATCGAGAGTTCGAATCTCTCCTTCCCGACAAATTCGCACTACCGCTCCCCCTTCGATGTGGGAGCGTGATCATCGGCTCACCGTCGAGGCGCACGTCGCAACCGGTGCTGGTACCGACGAGTTGGATCCCCAGAACACCTGGGAGACCCACAGCGCTCCCGTCGAGTCAACAAAGGTGCCAACACCGACCTCCGCCGCAGCGGTTTCGACGATGTTGCAATAGTGAGTGGGGCTGGAGGTAAACCCGGATCCGCCAGTTGCATAAAACAGTCGCTGAATCGCCTTCTCTGGAGAGTCATCCATAGCACCACCGAGCCGACCAACATTCTCAAAGGCGTGGGTCCAGGCAACTGAGGTGGGTAAGTCGCGAAACTCGATCGCTGACCCGGTGAAGGCCGGCGAATGGTGTCGCGAACGATCCAACGGCAGTGCTTGGTGACTCATCTCGACCGCCCACTCTTGGGCGTACTGGTCGAGTTGGTCGCTGCGGGACAGAGCACCCAACCCAACCTTTGCCCTCTCGACGTTGATGAGGCGGACCATCTCGTCGGCGTACTGTTCGCCAGAGGAGGCCGTTGACAGCGAAGCACTTGTCAGAATCCTCTCGCTTCCCTCGCAGCCCGTCAGGGCATCGCTTGCCAAGACACACTCGTCTTGGCCCGTTCCTCCGTCGAGTTCATCGGTGTGCAAACCGCCGTCGAGAACGTCTCGGTCCGGTCCACCGCGCAATACATCGCCGCCTTGGCCTCCGAAGAGTTCGTCAGAACCGTCACTTCCGTGGAGGTTGTCCGGGCCGGTTGAACCGTGGAGCTTGTCGTTCCCTTCCCCACCGACAATGACGTCTGCGTCGCTCAACCCAAAGATGACGTCGTGGCCATCACCGCCGTAGAGCCGATCTTCACCGGCTCCTCCGCAGATGAGGTCATTTCCGGACATGCCCATCACGAGGTCGTCGCCGTCGAGGGCGACGATGACGTCTGCGCCACTGGTTCCCCGCAACGTGTCGTCACCATAGGTTCCGACGATTGTCGCCGCTTGCCCTTGGCACCACGGTCGAGGCTGAGCAGCAGCACTAACGGCCGCACCTGTCGTGGCGAGCAGCCCAGCAGCACCGACGCTCATCGTCAGTAAAACAATTCCCGTCTTAATGGGCCCGTAGACCCGTTTTTTCGTTCCCGTCACCCTCCCCTTACGGCAAACAGGTCGAATGACTTAGGGGAAACTGAAATCAATTCAAGAAAACTGAATAGAAGCAAATGAGACGGCGGTCACAAAATCACATCCAAGTCCTAACACTCGAATCGCAGGCGCCGAAGAAAGGTCCGTGATGCAAAGTAATTCAACTGAACTCCACCAAGACCTCCAACTTCGAACTCAAAGCCTCGTCGAAGAAATCGACGGACCTACGATTTCGAAAGGCCTGGTGACAGATCGCCTGCTCGACCTTCGCAACATTGGTCGGGGCCGAGACGTTGGATTGGAGCTCTCGATTGACGACATGCTCGAGTCAATGCCCAAGGGAATGATGATCAGCTCGGAGTGGTGGATGACCTGCCTCGCCGAGGTGGCTGACCACGCAGCGTTTCTCGCTGCCGGATACCCAGCGGTCCTGCCAGAATTGGCAAGCGCCTAGCATCACCCCGTAGGTTCTCCCCAGAGGGAGCGGCCGATGGACAAGGAACGGGCGAAAGCCTTCATGTCGACGATGGTCGGTACGTTAAACGCGGGCTCGATCTCATTGATGATGAGTATTGGTCACCGGACCGGGCTCTTCGACACCATGGGTCCCCTGGGACCGGTCACGAGTGACGAATTGGCTACGGCAGCGGATCTAAACGAGCGATATGTTCGGGAATGGTTGGCGGCGATGGCCTCCTATGGCGTCGTCGACTACGACCCTGACGCTGCGACTTTTCTCCTGCCAGAAGAACACCAAATGCTGGTCACGCGGGCTGGTGGCCCCCTGAACCTGGCTTCGATGCTGCAAACGATCGCTCACCTCGGTTCGGTCGAAGACGACGTGGTTGAAGCGTTCAAAACCGGTGCTGGAGTGCCCTACGATCGGTACCCCGCATTCGCCGCCTGGATGGCCGAGGTGAGCGGCGCTCGCTTCGACGCGGCGCTGCTGAGCGAGATGATTCCTGCCGTTCCACGAGTCGAGGAGGCCCTCCGCGACGGAGTCTCGGTCGCCGATGTTGGGTGCGGGAGCGGCCATGCGCTCCTGCTGCTCGCAGAAGCCTTTCCGTCGAGTTCGTTCACCGGCATCGATTTCTCACAAGAGGTGCTCGATACAGCGGCTGCTCGGGCCAACGAACTCGGCTTGACCAACGTCGAATTCACCGCCCTAGACGCAGCTCAGATCGACATGGCAGAGCAGTTCGACATCGTGTTCTCCTTCGACGCCATTCACGACCAAGCCCACCCCGACCAGGTCTTGAGCAATATCGCCGCGTCACTGCGTCCTGACGGCACCTACGTGTGCGCGGAACCCAAGGCTCATTCGTTACTCGCCGAGAACATGCACGAACCCGCTGCGCCCTACCAGTACACGATCTCGACCATGCACTGCATGAGCGTGTCGATCGCTGGCGGTGGCACTGGGCTTGGTACCGCGTGGGGAACGGAGTTGGCCACCGAGTACCTAACGACCGCTGGCTTTACCAAAGTCGACACGTTCGAGGTGCGCTCAGACCGAACAAACACCTACTTCGTGTGCACGAAGTCTTGAGCCGAACGCAAAAGAAGCACCTTTGGGGGTGTGAAGATCTCACCGGTCTCGCTACGCTCATTACGTCCTTCGGGGATGGTGTAATTGGTAACACAGCTGTTTCTGGTACAGCCATTGGGGGTTCAAGTCCTCCTCCCCGAACTATTCAGATAACCTCTGAAACACATAGCTGACACGTGAGTGTTGGCGCACCTGCCCCGTTCGTCTAGCGGCCTAGGACGCTTGCCTCTCACGCAGGTAACACGGGTTCAAATCCCGTACGGGGTGCAACACAAAGAACCGTTTGGCTTCACCGCCAGGCGGTTCTTTGGCTTTTGAGCCAGAGCGCGAGCTCGACCTAGCTCAGTATCGAGCGAGCGGTGTCGCCAAGCCAGCCGCTTACTCGGCGATAGCTGATGATCCGGCCGACCGACACACCTGCGGTTTCTCGCAGCAGCCGGTCGAAACTGGTGTTATCGCTCGAGGCCACGACGATGGGGTCGAGTCCCACCTCTTCGCCGATCTGCTGGGTTCGAAGCGCGTGATAGGCATCGGTAACCAGCACGACCGAGCGCTGCTCTTCTGGCAGTTGGTTTGCGGTCGCTAATAGTGATTCGTAGGTGTCGCCGCCGTCGGTAATGACAACTATTGCTTCCTCAGCTACACCGTTGTTGCGCAGATATCGAAAAGCCGCGAACCCCTCGGTGAACTGCTCGCCCGGAAGACTCGACCCGGTAGTCACCACCTGCGATGCAGCACCCTCTTCGAAAAGACCGAGCGCAGCATCCAAACGCTGCTCCAGGACAGGAGAGGGCTCGCCATCGTACTGGGCGGCGCCGAGCACCACGATCGCATCACCGGTCGCTGAACGTTCCTGAGCGTCTTGGGCCGCGTTAAAGACCGACACGAAGTTGAACGCGAGCCAACCAAAGCCGAGGAGCACGGCCAGGCTTAACAGCCTGAGGAACCCTCGGCCACGTGTCCCGCTTGATGCCATAGTTCAAGTTTGACGTAGATCCGTTCGAATGGCTACGAACGAAGGCAAACTTCCCTTATGAAGATCGAAGCCAAGCTCTCCTATGACGTGAACGATTTGAAGACCGGCGACGCCTACAAGTTGGGTACGGGTCTCACTGTTCCACGACCTATTGGCTGGATTGGGACTGTCAACGACAGTGGTCAGCCCAACCTTGCGCCATATTCCTTCTTCAACATGGTCGCGATGTATCCTCCGACCTTCGTCGTGGCTCCGGTGCTGGGCGCTCGGAAAGACACTCTTGCCAACCTGCAGAGCACGCGAGAGTTCACGGTCAACATCGTGACTGAAGAAACCGTCGAAGCTATGAATGCAACGGCGGCCACCGTCGAAGCTGACGTTGATGAGTTTTCGGCGTTTGGGTTGACAGCGGTCCCCTCAGAGACGGTCAAAGCGCCGATGGTTGGAGAAGCCACTGCGAACTTTGAATGCAAAGTGACCCAACTCATCCCAGTTGGTCAACCGAGTGAGGATCTGCCGGGCACGGGCATGCTGGTCATTGGCGAAGCAACGAAGGTGTACGTCGCAGAGCGCGTTGTCGATGACGGGTTCAACGTTGATCAGCAAGAACTCAAGGCTGTTGGCCGCCACGTAGGTGGCATGTACTGTCGCACCGCCGAAACGCTCTTCACCATCGACCGCCCCTCTTAGTTTTAGATGAGTGCTTTCAGGGCGGCGATCCGGTCGAGGACTACCTGCCGGTCAAGGGTTGCTGCTGCGTCCCAGAGGGGGATGCCGGCGTTGGTACCGGTGATCGCAACTCGTGCCGCCACTTGGGTTCGCACCTCTAACTCTGTGCCGATCTCGGTGACCGCTTCGTTCAATGCCTCAGCGGTCCAGTCGACGGTCGCAAACCGCTCCGACATTGCGTCGAGGATTTCCGGAATGCGCTTGCCTTTCACGATCGCCTTTTTGAAGCCCTTGCTCTCGGTATCGAACTGCACGTCGTGGGTGAACAGCCACCCAATGAACAACGGAATCTGGTCGAAGGTATCGACACGCTGCTGAACATCGCCGGCCACCATCGCAAACACGTCGGGCTTGAAGTCTTCGGTCTTCCATGCAATGTCGGTATCGACGCCGTACACGAAGCCTTCTGACATTTCGATGAAGGTCTCGACCGGGAGGGCGCGAATGTACTCGCCGTTGATGTGGTTGAGCTTGGTTACGTCGAAGAAGGCAGAGCCCTTGTTTACGTTCTCGAGCTTGAACAGGTCGATGATCTCGCTGATTGGGCGGATCTCCACATCGTCAGGCGGCCCCCAACCCAGAAGAGCCAGGTGATTGACCATTGCTTCTGGGAGGTATCCCTGAGCGAGAAAGTCGATAAGCGATACGTCGTCACGGCGCTTCGACAACTTCTTGCGCTGCTCGTTCACGAGTAGTGGAAGGTGCGCATAGGTGGGCATCTCTCCAAAATCGAGTGCATCCCAGAGAAGCATCACCTTAGGTGTGGTGTTGAGTAGGTCTTCGCCACGAATGACGTGAGTGATCGACATGTCAGCGTCGTCGACCGCGTTGGCTACCAAGAAGGTCGGAGAGCCATCACTTCGCCGGATGACGAAGTCTTCGAGGTCTGCACAAGAGAAGCGGACTTCGCCGCGAATCACATCATCGAAGATGACTTCACCCTCGTCCGGAGTGCGGAAACGCACGACACATCCTTCGCCATCGGTGATGCCGCGGTCACGGCTCCACCCGTGATAGCCAGCCGGCAAACCGGCGTCTTTGGCCAGCTCGTCGGCCTGGTCTCGAGTGAGGTCGCAGTAGTGCGTTACCCGACTCGACCAGCTGCTCGACGGCGTCGACGTGAAACTGTTGACGTTGTGACTGGTAGTACGGGCCCTCGTCCCAGGTAATGCCGAGGGTCTGGAGCGGCTTGACGATCGCGTCGATGAACTCGGGCTTTCGTAGCGCTGCATCGGTGTCCTCGATGCGAAGGATCATCTCTCCACCGGTCGACTTTGCGTACAACCAGTTAAAGAGTGCAGAGCGGGCGGATCCGACGTGGAGAAAGCCGGTCGGGGCTGGGGCGAAACGAACTCGTGTAGTCACGGCTCGAAGGCTAGCGAACTCCGGTGGTTTGAGGCCTTGACGGGCTCAGATATCGAGTTGATCTCGCCAGTCGGCCTCGTAGCGAGCTCGCACCTGATCTGGAGTTTGAGTCAGCACATCGTCACTCACGAGGTCGGCAATGGCGCGACGCTCGAAATAGTGGAACGAATAGTGAATTTCCGCGAAGGCTTCCTTGCGGAAGTCCACCAACTCGAGTGCTGGTTGCTCGTCGAAGTAGCCGAACAGGGTGTAGGCAATGTCGAGATCGTGAACCACCGGCGCCCGATGAAACAGCGATGCACGCTTTGTCGCTACACCGACACACCCAGAATTGATATCGCCGATGTACTCGCCGGGGGTCACTCGAATGCGTTCGGTGAACACCTCGACCAACGTCAGTGCGTAGCCCTGGTCGGGACCCTGCGCTCCTAACCGAGATCCCGATGAAGGGGCCTGACCGAAGGTCTCGCCCGGTCGAGTAGCCGACCATGCTCCCCCGCGCTTAGGTGGAGAGCTGTAGTGAGCCTTCCCGGTAGGAGGCGTTGGGACGTACTGCGGCGCTGACATACGGCTAAGGATACTCGCCGAGCTACACGAAATTTGAAGAATGGTGATTCTCTAGGAGCCACCATCGTTCAAATTTCTCTCTAGGACGCGTGTAGGAGGCCGAAGACGATGGAGTCAGCTAGAGCCTGCCAGGACGCCTCGATGATGTTCTCCGACACACCCATAGTCGACCAGGTTCGCTGACCGTTCGACGATTCGATCAGTACACGTGTGACCGCTCCCGTGCCGCGACCCGTGTCGAGAACTCGCACCTTGTAGTCGGTCAGCGAAATCGATTCGAGCTCGGCCGCGTAACGCCTACCCAGCGCCATTCGCACCGCAGCGTCGAGAGCATTGACCGGGCCATTGCCTTCGCCCGTGGCGACGATGCGCTCTCCGTCGACCCACATTTTGACGGTCGCCTCGGTATCGACGTCGACCTTCTTGTCAGTCCACGCGCGAACACCGGACCCTGATCGGTGATCGAGGTTCACTCGGAACGACTCGAGGCGAAAATAGTCCTGCTCCCAACCCGTAGCCGCACGCATGAGCAGTTCGAGCGATGCATCCGCCGCTTCGAAGTGATAGCCCTCAAACTCGAGTTTCTTGAGTGTGTCGGTGATGTCGCCGAGCACCTTGCCATCGATGTCGATACCGAGGGCCTCCGCCTTCAGGGCGAGTGTCGAGCGGCCGGCCATGTCGGACACGAGGAACCGGGTTCCGTTGCCAACCGAGGATGGATCGATGTGTTCGTACGCGTCAGGGCGGCGAGCGATCGCTGAGGTGTGTAGGCCCGCCTTGTGCGCAAACGCTGTGGCTCCGACGTACGGCTGTTGGGGGTCGGCTGCGAAGTTGACGAGGTCGGCCACACGGTGAGCAACGTCGGTAAGGTTTGCCAGGTTGTCTTCGCCGATCGTTTCGACACCCATCTTGAGGCTGAGGTTCGCAATCACAGGCACAAGATCGCAGTTCCCAACTCGCTCCCCGTAGCCGTTGATCGTTCCTTGAACGTGCGAGGCTCCTCCGCGCACTCCGGCGAGGGCATTGGCAACGCCGCATCCGGTGTCGTTGTGTAGGTGCACGCCGATCGCCGCAGTGCCGTCGGGACCACCGAGATGGTCGTACACGTCAGAGACCATCCGTTCGACATCGGTGGGGAGCGAGCCACCGTTTGTATCGCACAGCACAAGGCAATCGGCTCCAGCGACGGCTGCGGCTTCGAGAACGGCAAGGCTGAACTCGGGGTTGCGGCGATAGCCGTCAAAGAAGTGCTCGGCATCGAAGAAGACCTCTTTGCCTTCGGCCTTGAGAAATGCAATTGAATCGGCGACCATGGCGACACCCTCGTCGAGGGTTGTTTGCAGCGCTTCGGTGACGTGGTAGTCCCACGTCTTACCGACGATGCATACGGTGTTGGTTCCCGCGCTGAGGAGATTCGCAAGTGTCGGATCGGTGTCGCTCTTGCCCTTTGCGCGTCGGGTCGACCCGAACGCTACGAACTTCGAGTTGGCAAGCTCCAATTCACTCGCTGCGCGTGCAAAGAACTCTTCGTCTCTCGGATTCGCTCCTGGCCAACCGCCTTCGATGTACGCAACGCCGAGCAGATCGAGTTGTCGAGCAATCTTTAGCTTGTCTTCAACCGTCAGCGAGATACCTTCGAGTTGACTGCCGTCGCGAAGGGTCGTGTCGTAGATGTCGACGCGGCCGGGCTGTCGCTCGGTGCGGTCGATTCCGGTCAGGTCGGATTGGACGCTCATAGCCGGGCGATCACTGCGTCGGCGATCTCCACGGTGGTGCCGGTCTCTGTGGCTACAGCTTCGACCGCTGCGGTGATCTTCTCAGCAATCTCGGTATCGCCGAGGTGTTCGAGCATCATTGCGCCCGAAAGAATCGCAGCGAGCGGGTTCGCTATGCCTTGGCCCGCGATGTCTGGAGCTGAGCCGTGCACTGGTTCGAACATTGAGACACCGTTCGGGTTGAGGTTTGCCGATGAGGCCAAACCAACGCCACCTGATACGGCGCCACCCAGGTCGGTGAGGATGTCACCGAAGAGGTTGTCGGTTACCACCACGTCGTAACGATCAGGGCTTTCGACGAAATAGATGCATGCCGCGTCAACATGGTTGTAGGCGGTGTCGACTTCGGGGTACTCGGCTGCAACCGCCTCGAATGCCCGTTGCCACAGGTCGCCCGAGAACGTCAGCACATTGGTCTTGTGCACGAGGGTGACGTGCTTGTTGCGCGTCATTGCGAGTTCAAACGCGTAGCGAATTGCTCGCTCGCAGCCCATGCGGGTGTTGACCGAACCTTGGGTCGCAATCTCGTGTGGGGTGTCCTTA
>CAZHUR010000085.1:0-8838 GCA_964535395.1 uncultured Acidimicrobiales bacterium | reverse complement strand
GTACGGACCACCCTCTATCGGTGCTTGTTCGACCCGAACGGCGAAGCCCTCGTTCTCCAGTCCCACGAGAGCAAACTCGACCGAGGAAGCCGCGACCCCCAACTGCTGCGAGAGCGCTTCGTTCGTGGTCATTGCACACAGGTCAAGCCGGCCGCGCACAGCTTGTGACAGCGCAGCTTCACGATCGGCCGAAGCCGTGTCCATGTTCGGCCACAGGTCGGGCCGAAGGGCTGCGGCTCTGGTCCGGTCGGTTCCGACCGTCCAGAATTCGCCACCGCTCGCCACCACAACCGCTGCCCTGCCAGCATCGACGAGCTCGTCGAACCATGGTCGCCACGCATCGACCGCCGCTGTTATGACCAACGACTCAACCAACTCGTATAGCTCATCAGCCGATTGCGGGTCGGCCAGCACCTGGTCGCCAACCTCAGTAACCGCGTCGAGACTGAGTGCCCCGATCTCTGAGATATCGACCGGCAGACCTCGACGCAACGGCACCGCACGGCTGCGGCGATCGATTGCCTCGGCATCGTCGAGGAACGTAAACGCCTTGCCGACCAGCAACTCGTGGCACAACGGCGAAGGCTCGGTCGAATCGACCGTGACCACTTCTAGCTGACCGTTCTCGAGCTTGGTGACAAGGCGCCGCAGGCCGTCGAGGTCCATTGCTTCGTCGAACGTGTCGTGCATTGTTTGACGGACGATCACCTGGTCGGGCAACTCGACCGGACCATTCACGTTCTCTTGGCAGGCTGCAGCAAGGGGAAACAATGACGCCATGACATCGTCAGCTTCCATGCGTTGAATCGGAGGTGGATTCTTGCGGCCGCCCTTGAACCTGAGCACGAGCAGCGATCTGTTGAGGTTCCATCGCCACCGCGACAAGAACATGGGTTGGGGTGGAACGAGAACTGCGTTTGTGAGCGTCGCTTCGAGGCTGGCCGATTTGAGAAAGCCTGCGACATCTTCGAGCGGGAAGCTGTGCTGCGGGCCGAGCGAGAGGCACACCGCATCGTCTGAGGCTGCGGCTTGCAGTTCGAAGTCGAAGTTCTTGCAGAACTTCTTTCGAAGCGACAACCCAAAAGCCCGATTCAGCCGTGCCCCGTTTGGCGAGTGCACGATCAACTGCATACCACCGGTCTCATCAAAGAACCTCTCGATGACCAGACGGTCTCTCGTTGGTAGCGTTCCAAGAATCGCGAGCGATGCCGCGAGGTAACGCACCACCTGCTCGCCAGCCTCAGGACCGATCTGTGCAACGCTCTGCAACCAAGCCAACGCTGCTTCTGGACCGCTGGTTCGAAGATGCTCTTCGATGTTGCGCCGGATTGCGCACACCTCTTTACTCAGTTCGACCGTTCGTCCCGGTGCCTCGCCAAACCAGACAGGGATCGTCGGCGGCATGCCCTCGGCATCGACCACTCGGACGACGCCCGGTTCGATGCGACGAATGCGCCAACTGTGCGTACCCAAGGTGAAGATATCACCGGGCATCGACTCGGTCGCCCAATCCTCGTTGACCGAGCCAATGAATGTGTCGTCGGGATCGAGCAGCACCCGATAGTCGCCCAACTCGGGGATTGCACCGCCATTGGTAAGCGCGGCCATTCGTGCGCCACGGCGACCGCGCACTACCCCGTTGACCTCGTCGTGATGAAGCCAGTGCGAACGAACACCCCTGCCGGTCAGCACGCCGCTTGCAGCAAGTTCGAGACATTCGTCGAAGTCTTTACGAGAAACGTCCCGATATGGGCCCGCCGTGGTTACCAGCTTGTAGAGGTCGTCGACGTCCCACTCTTGTGCCGAAACCTCAGCGACGAGCTGCTGAACCAAAATGTCGAGCGGAGCAGCCGGCGGTCGCACCGCATCGAGTCGGCCACCATGTACCGCCATAAGCAGCGCACAACATTCGACCAAATCGTCCCTGGTCTGTGGAAATAGCCGGCCCTTCGGGGTGCCGTAACGATCGTGATTGGCGCGCCCAACCCGTTGCAGGAACGTGGCGATGTTGCGAGGCGAACCAAGCTGACACACCAAGTCGACCGGGCCGACGTCGATGCCGAGTTCGAGCGATGCCGTGGCCACCAGCGCTTTGAGATCGCCAGCACGCAACCGACTCTCGACGATGAGTCGGCGCTCTTTCGAAAGACTGCCGTGGTGGGCAACCACGTTTGCTTCGGCACCCTCGTCATCGACGGCTAAGCGTTCACCCAACTCGTGACTAATGCGTTCGGCCATTCGACGGGTGTTTACGAACACGAGGGTGGTGGTGTGCGCATGCACGAGTTCCGCGATGTGATCGAGGATCTCGCCCATTTGCTCGGCCGGGGGTATGGCCTCCATCTCCGACGGTGGCACGAACAGACCAAGGTCGAGCGCCCGCACGTGGCCACTGTCGACGATCTTGCAGTCGGCCTTACCCGACTCGTTCAGACGGCCGCCCACAAGAAGATTCGCCACCGTCGAGATGGGCTTTTGAGTAGCCGACAAACCAACACGCACCGGCGATGGCCGCCCAGCGCTGGTGCAGATGTGATCGAGCCGTTCCATCGTGAGCGATAGATGTGAGCCGCGCTTGTCACGAGCAAGCGAGTGGATCTCGTCGACGATGATCGTGTCGATCGTGCTTAGTGCCGCACGCGCCTTCGAGGACGTGCACATGAGATAGAGCGATTCGGGAGTGGTGACGATGAACGCCGGTGGCTTCTTGATCATCGCTGCACGAGCGCTCGTTGGCGTATCGCCCGACCGGACCCCAACCCGAATCGACGGCGCCGAACAACCCATTGCCTTGGCGATCGACGCAATCTCGAGCAGGGGTTTCTCTAGGTTCTCGGCAATGTCATGGGCGAGAGCTTTCAGCGGAGAAACATAGACCACGCTCGCAACAGCATCGGTTGACTCTCCGCGGTCGTGAGCCTTATACAAACGGTCGATCGCAACGAGGAACGCCGACAGCGTTTTGCCCGAACCGGTAGGTGCGGCGACCAACGTGTGCGAACGCTGCCGAATGTGTGGCCACGCACCCTGCTGAGGAGGGGTTGGCCCATCTGGAAAGCGCTGACCAAACCATGCACGCACGGCCGGATGGAAGTCCCCCATCGTGGGCGGGTCGAACAGGCTCGGGCGATCGAGCACTTCGGGCTGAACAACGTCGAAAATGGCCATCGCAGCAAATTAGCTATGCCCTATGACAGCGATAGGATCTGTCCTTCCATGACACTCTTTCTGATTCGACATGCAGTGGCGGGCACTCGCACGTATAACCATGACGACCTCGAACGCCAGCTCGACGAGATCGGCATCGAACAGGCCCAAGGAATCGTCGGGCTCCTCGGTGACGTAGGCATCACCAACATCTATTCATCTCGAGCAATTCGGTGCGTGCAAACCGTCGAACCACTCGCTGCCCATCTCGGCCTCGAAGTCGAAGAACATCCAGCGCTCCTCGAAGGACAAAGCGCAACGATGGCGGTGCACCTACTGCGCCAACTCGCCCAAGAAGACGTCACCGCAGCGTTCTCCAGCCACGGCGACATCATCCCCGACACCATTCAGACCCTGGCCCGCGAGGGCATGGTCATCCAGGGCAACCGATCATGGGCAAAAGGCTCCACCTGGCAACTCGACACACGCGGCGGCGACATCACATCGGCCACCTTCCTGGGGCCGTATTAGTTGTCGCCACTTTCGGATTAGCTGTCACCAGCGTCTAGCGCTTCCTAGCTCTTTTCCATGTCATCTTTTTCTTCTTCGGCTCTTCGGCCGCTTCAGGACGTCGGTCGACCGAACGCCCACGATCTTGTTCACTCCGCTCCCGCAGGAGGCGGTCTGTGACCGCTAGCACCAATCCATTGGCGATCATTGGTCGCTCCAAGCCAGGCCGTGTTGTTCGAGCGCTTCAAAGCCTGGGAGACACGCTTGGTGCAAATCCACCAGCTGAGCGTCAGCGAGCTCGGTCCAGCGGGGCGAAGTCTTTCGCACCATCGCAGCAGCTTTAGCAACCCAGTCATCTGAAACCTCACAGTCGATGAATTGGCCGAGCTGTTTCACAGCGGTCGACGGATCGTCGAGAAGATCTTCATAGCGCATGGTGAGCAGCGACTCGTGAGGCAACTTCGCCAACGCCTCTAGACCAGCGACGATCTCCCCCGACCAATAGTGGCCACAGAACGATGGCGGCAAATCAAACTCGGCGAACGCCTGGCGGCTGAAGAGCTCTGGCAAGGTCTGGGCCAGCTCATCGGACAGGTCGCCTTCGTCGGACCGGTCGTTGGACTCATATGGGTCGGTACCTAACTCCTCGGCCTGCATCCCACACAGAATCGCCATACGAAAGCCAATGTGTCGGCTCATCGAGAGCGCCGTGTCACGGCCATCGCGCACGAGGTGGACAAACTTTGCCTCCGGAAACGTCGCCATCAACCGTTCGACGACGCGCAGCGAACCGCCAGATCGCTCCACCCACTGTGACTTGTTGAGGTGGCGGGCCAGCATGGAGAAGAGCCGATCGTAATGAACCCCGACCTTCGCCGGACCCCACGTCTGAACACAAGCCGCCATCTCGTCGAACAGCACGTCGGGGTCGGCTCCTTCAAGGTGCGGCAACATCGCCTGCAAGATCGGCGGCACCTCGTCTGCCTCGAAACGACCGGTTTCGAGTGGGTAGATCACCTCTTCCATCTGGAGGTCGTGCGCGAGCAACATCGACTGACGAGGCTGAGGGGTCGCGAGGATGCCCCAGAACTGCGACCCCCCAACTTCGCCGGGGGGAAAGGCACGTTCGATCCGCATGCCCAGATCCGTTGTGAACGACCAAAGCTCAGAAACGCTCAGGAGGTCCTCGTGAGAACGGATGATGTGCGACAGCAGCGTGCTGCCGCATCGCCCAGTCCCGACGACGAAGGTTTGAGGGGCGTTCATCGGACGGCCGCCACTCGACGAGATTTGCCTTCCAAGCGATCGAGAAACCACGTGCAATACCGCTCGAACTCGGCGCCTTCAACGTCACAGCCAGGCCTGGCGTTCGCCCCGAGGACGGCCTCGACCGACGAACGGTCGAAGCGCTTCGGGTTGACGAGGTAGGAGCTGTAGAAGTCGATTCGCTTTTGAAGCTTTAGGTCGATCTCGGTCATCTCGCTCCGGTCGAGGACCAACTTCGGGGCTGCTAGGCCAGAGAGCACAAAGCAATCGGTTGCCACTTTGCTGATGTTCGATGGAGTCGAATTTGTGAGGTGGTAATAGCCAGGAGCCGCTCCGGCATTGCTTAGACCAACGGCATCCTCGACCACAGCATCGATCGGAACCAAATCGATGCAGCCTGTGGCGTGAACCTCGAAATGGCCACCAACTCTTCGATACTGCAATCCACCTACTGCGATCGACACGTTGAGTGTCTGGGATAGACCAACCTGCGTGCGTTCCAACGCGTTTCTGAACTTTGTGAGGTTTCGGATAAACCCGTACAGGCCATCCGCGCTGATGCTGTGGTACGTCTTGGAGTGGCCGATAACGACGCTCGGTCGCATGATGCGAGCGGTGATGCCCGAGTCGAGCACCTGTTGTTCGGCCATGATCTTCGATCGTTCATAGCAATTGTTCGCGTAGGCAATGTCCGGCGCCTCGGCTCGGATGTTTCCCTGCCGAGACCCTGCGACGTACGCCGTGCTCATCATGTTGAACACTGGACTGCACGCCTGTTTCGCGAGATGCAATGCGTTGGCCGTGCCCGTCACATTTGTCTTCTCGATCTGGACGCGATGGCGGTCCTGGTACTGCAGAGATGCAGCACAGTGCCAGAATTCGGCGCCAAAGAGTTCTACGACCTTGTCTGTCTCAACCCCGCAATTCTCCTGCTCGATGTCTCCTTCGATCGCTCGTACTCTCGTGGCGACGTCGCCATAGAGGCTCATTGGAAGGGCATAGCCTTCGATGAGATCGTTGAGTGTTTGATGCAACCGTTCCGATGGGCTCTGTCCGGCCTTTGGACGAACGATTGCCGTGATAAATCCGTCGGTCTTCTGAAGCAGTTCCAGAATGAGGGCCGAACCAACAAACCCGGTTCCTCCCGTAACCACGTGGCTACGAGTTGGGTTGACGTCTGACGTTGACTTCTTGAGCATTGTGACCCTCCAAAGGGCTTCGTGCCCGCCCGCTGCAAGCACTCCCCTCTGACGAGCGCGGCGACGCGCAACGGATACAAGAAATCGGTGGACCGTTGCAAAATCAACGAAAATTGAGCCCTGTGAGTGAGAAATGGACCGAATTACTTAACCGGTAGCACCCGAATCCCGACATTACGGTTTGATGTCAAAATTCAATTCCACCCCTCAGAACAGGTTCCTCGGCGGGCTCGTCCTCGCATTCGCACTCGCCGGATGCGCTCAGTCCGCTGACTCAACCCAAGCGCTCACTCGAGCGCCCGAGGTTGAATCCGCACCCTCGACCGCGGCCGAATCCGATGAATTCGCGCCGCCGACGTCGGTCGACCCCACCATTCCCGACGCCCTGGCCTTCGCTCCAGCGCCGTCATCTCCAGGGTTTGTCGATCGACTCGCCAATCCTTCCTCACCAGCCGCGTCAACGGCATTGGTTGGCACCGAAGAAATCGACTCCTCCGACCAAGCTTCCAACACAGATCAACCAGGCGATAGCAACACCGACACCCAGACCACACCAACGGCAAACCTCTCGCCGACCGGGCAGACCACGACCCCATCTGCTGCTGCACCTACCTCTACGTCTGTGCCGTCCAACCCTTCGAGAACGTCCAACCCCGTCGTCGCGGCGAGCACCCCATCAACAGAAGCTGGTCGGGTCGTCGCACCACGCTCGACCACAGCGCCCAACACAACCACAGCGCCACGCCCAACCACAGCGCCACCGGCTACTCCGACCACCCAAGCCGCACCCGCGCCAACGAGCGCACCCACAACCACTGCCCCATCGAACCCATCGGCCCGGTACACGATCGCCCAGGTCATCGACGGGACGATCAGCACAGGCGACGGCTCGAACCCAAACGAAGAAGCACCAATGGGTCGCCACGATGCGCCTCTGTCACTCAACCAAGGCTGGAACTGGGCAACTGGTCCAACGCGCAACTCCGTGTGGGGCGAGCTCGGCACGGGTGGCTCTCAGTTTGCTGAATTCCGCTGCGCTGTTATTCCCGAGTCCGGTCACACGCCCCCGGTTCCGTTCCGAGTGAACATACGCGAAGGCGCCTACTACCAGTACGTCAACAGCAACTGGCAAAAGGCATTCGACGTTGACCTCACCGGCGGCAACCACGGTGGGTACCTCGGTACCGCTGGCGAAACGAACGGAAACCCGTTCAACTCTGGAAGTCATGGTCTCATCGAATGGCGACGAGAAGCTGACGGCAGTTTCTCGGCACCTTGGAACCCCGACGCGTTGATGATGCACTTCTGGGCAGCACAACGCCAGGCTCCAGCTCCAGGCCAAACAGCTGAGTTCTTGACGAGCGAGTTCCGTCTTCAACAACCAGACGGACAGAACGTCGACCTGTCTCGGGTCAACGTCTTGTTCCAATGTGGAGTCGACTACTACGCAACGACTGGAAGCCAAGGCACTCAAGTACCCGGCCCCGGCATTGGCAAGTACCACCGACTCACAACGCAGTGGGAACCGAGCCTGTGGGTAACGCTCCCAAGGAACACGCCAGCAGCATCGGTCTCAGACTTCCGGACGTGGCTCGAAGCCAACCTCCCACCCGAGGTTTCTAGGTAGCGCCCGCACCAGAGTATCCAACGAACAATTTCCGTCAGGCAGTACAATTTTGGCATCGAGAACGCTCAAGAGGAATGCCGTGCACGACGATGACATCAAGGTGTTCTGTGACATGAAGGTGTTCCCTTCTTCCGCCTCGATCGTGCTAGCTGCTCCTGCGCCCCAAGCACCGCCGGCGAGCGCTCCAACCGAAGCTCCAAACCCACCGGTTGAGCCAGCCCCCTCACCCTTCGATCCACCATGGCCAAAGGACCGACCAGCACCACCTCCGAAAGCATGACCTCAAAGGCGGAGCGAGTACGCGCAGAGCAGCTAAAGCGACTGCACCTCAACCTTCTGGTGCAAGGTGCAGCAGTCGAAGCGTCGTCGCCGTCTGGGACACTCCCCGAACTACGCCCGGTTGCTGGACCCCACCACCTCGAGCTGAGTCGAGTTGTTGGCGTGGGAATGCAGCTCAGCCAGATCGAAGCAACCTCCTACCTGTTGGCGGGCCACACAGGCGGCACATCTCGTAGGTTCTGGGGCTCCATCGGCCGTCGAGCGCACCCGTACCACTCCAGTCACCTTCTCAGAACCCATGCGACCACCCTGGCCGAACGCACCTATGAAACGGTAAAAGCCCAGGCGAGAGAAGTCGGGATCTCCCAGAAACGCAACTCGACTCATGATCGACAATTGCTCGAGCGACTCAAAGAACTCCACTGGCTCGAATCGCGGCACAGAGACGCAATCGCACAGACCGCAACGGCCAACTCAGCACAAGAGTGGGCCATCCCCTCGAACCAGCTATTCGGGAAACTCCGTGAGAGGAATGCCCCTGGACGGATGTTTGACGATCAAACGATGCCGCGTCATTGGCGCGAGGCTCTAAATGCGTTCTGTTCGGCCGGATGGACTCGAGTCGTATTCGACTCGCCGCCTCGCGTTGAGGCAGCGGCTCTCGTCTACCCCCTACTCCGTCACGAACTCGCAAAAGGCATCAGCGACTTGGCCGTGTGTCACGGACTCGCGAAGCTAGATGAAGCGACCTACCATGCCGTGGTAGATAAAGCCGACCTCATCACACTCGAGCGCCACGGCATGCAGGTT
>CAZHUR010000084.1:1977-8865 GCA_964535395.1 uncultured Acidimicrobiales bacterium | reverse complement strand
ACCTCGCCGAGCGTGGGGGCTCCATAGCTCGTGCCTAGTTGCGCTGCAGCGGTGACCGCATCGATGACCTTTGGGTGAGCGTGACCCAATACGCCCGGTCCATAACTCTGAACAAAGTCGATGTAGCGGGTCCCCTCGACGTCGGTCACGTAGGGACCCTGCCCCGACTCGACGAAGTATGGCGTGCCGCCGACCGATCGAAACGATCGAACCGGGCTGTTCACGCCGCCTGGCATCACGAGCTTTCCTCGTTCGAAGAGGGCCTCGTTGGTGTGGTCGCTCATGGTTCCAATTCTGGTTTGGGGGGGTCGATTGCCTTCTGTGGTTCAGGCAGTGCAAGACGGTAGCTCGACAGCGATTCGGCGATGCTTCGGGCGAGGTAGGTGATGATCAGATCTGCGCCAGCACGTTTGATCGATACCAACGATTCGACTGCGGCTGCATGGCCATCGATCCAGCCATTGGCCTCGGCGGCCTTGAGCATCGCGTACTCGCCGGACACGTGGTACGCCACGATCGGCACGTCGGTCTCGAGGCGTGCCCTCAGGATGATGTCGAGGTAAGCCATCGCGGGCTTGACCATGACCATGTCCGCGCCTTCAGCGAGGTCGGACCTGATTTCTTCCATTGCCTCTCGGCCATTGCGAGGGTCTTGTTGGTAACCCTTGCGGTCTCCACCGTCGGCAATGGTTACGTCGACCGCATCTCGGAACGGGCCGTAGAAGCTCGATGCATACTTCGCGGCATAGGCCAAGATGATCGCGTCGTGGTGACCAGCGTCGTCGAGGGCTTCTCGGATGGCAGCGACCTGGCCGTCCATCATCCCCGACGGTGCAATGATGTCTGCGCCAGCGTCGGCTTGGGCGACGGCGATCTTTCGATAGAGCTCGACGGTGGCATCGTTGTCGACCGAGCCCTTTCCGTCGAGGATTCCGCAGTGGCCGTGAGTCGTGTACTCGTCGACGCACAGGTCGGCGATCAGGACGATCGAATCACCGAAGCGTTGGCGAGCTTGCTGGAGCGCTATCTGCACGATCCCTGCCGGGTCCCAGGCTCCTGAACCCTCGGCATCTTTGGTCTCCGGAACGCCAAAGAAGATGACCGCGCCGACGCCGACCTTTATCAGGTCCTCGATTTCGGAGAGTGTCGATTCGAGCGTGTGTTGAAACACTCCTGGTAACGAGGTGATCTCTACGGGTTCGGAGATTC
The DNA here is from genome assembly GCA_964535395.1 of uncultured Acidimicrobiales bacterium. Classification (GTDB taxonomy): domain Bacteria; phylum Actinomycetota; class Acidimicrobiia; order Acidimicrobiales; family SHLQ01; genus SHLQ01. The sequence continues at coordinate 7,656 of CAZHUR010000084.1, read as the reverse complement.
CTTCCCGGACGAAGATCGGAGCGATGAGATCATCTGCCGAAAGCGTTGTTTCGGCCACGATGCGTCGAAGTGCGTCAGTTCGCCGAAGACGGCGCAAGCGTCGTTGAGGAAATGCCATGCAGAGATTCTATGGCGACTGTGCTCTGTCGGGACCTGCGACTCGAGCAGTTCGGTCGCTACCTGTCTCCCAAGAACATCGCTTTCAGCGACTCGAAGGATTCGATGCAGCGGCCGGCTCCGTGAACTACACACTCGAGCGGCGCGTCGACGAGGTGCACGTCAACTTTCGTTTCGGCTTTGAGACGCACGTCGAGGCCGCGAAGCATCCCGCCGCCTCCTACGAGGTGGATGCCCTGTGTGATCAGGTCTTGAGACAATTCCGGTGGTGCTTGGGCAATGCACGACAGCACCGAGTCGACAATGGCGGTGACCGGATCGTCGATGGCGGTGCGAATTTCTTCTGGTGCCAGAACAATCGTCTTTGGTAGACCGCTCATCAGTTCGCGGCCACGGACCTCGGCGCGAACCTCATTTGGGGTTTCAGCAGCCGAGCCGATGGTGAGCTTGATGTCTTCGGCTGTGCGTTCGCCGATCGCGATGCCGTACTCGCGGCGCACCCACGCCTGGATCGCAGCGTCGATATCGAACGAGCCGACGCGGATTGCTTCGAGGGCAACGACTCCACCGAGCGACAGAATCGCTGATTCAGAAGTGCCGCCGCCGACGTCGACAACCATGTTGCCGAGTGGTTCGTTGATTGGAAGGTTGGCACCGATGGCAGCGGCCACCGGTTGTTCGATCAGTTGCGCGTCACTCGCTCCTGCGCGCCGCGCAGCCTCGGTAACAGCACGCCGCTCTACCGCAGTGATCGCCGACGGAACACAGATCACAACGCGCGGTCGGTTGAATCGGCTGACGCCAACTCGTTCGAGCACCAGGCGAATCATGCGCTGAGTCACGTCGAAGTCGGTTATCGCCCCCTTTCGCAGCGGGCGAACAGCGACGATGTGGCTGGGCGTGCGGCCGATCATCTGCCAGGCATCAGAACCGATAGCGAGAACGTCGTTGGTTTGACTGTTCAGAGCAATGACGGACGGTTCATTTAGGACGATGCCTTCACCGCGGGCATAGACCAGGGTGTTCGCCGTGCCGAGATCGATTGCAAGGTCGCGGGCCATTCATTATCTCCGTGGCCGGGGGCCCGGCTTGCCGGCCGCCCGTGATCGACCCGCCGACTTATTCGGAACGTGGCGTGGCGCTAGCGCAGACAAGTCCTTATTGAATGCGTCGATGCTCGAGCCGAACTTCGGCTTGCGAGGTCGACTGAACAGCCACACGATGAGACCGAGGACGATCGAGAGCCCTACTGCGCCCAGAAGAAAGAGAACCGGTATGGTCACGAGCGATCTCCTGATGGGTCGGGCAGACCAACGTCGTCGATCGCGCGTGCGTCGAGGCCCCAGCTCTCGCCTTCGGCCCAAACTTCTCGCTTCCACACAGGGGCGGTGTCCTTTAAACGGTCGATTCCGTAGCGGGCTGACTCGAATGCCGCGTCGCGATGCGGCGAGGACGTCACCACGATGACGGTCGACTCGCCGATCGGCACTTCGCCCACGCGATGCATGATGCAGACTCGGCGAACGTCGGGCCATTGGACGCGCATCTCGTCGACCAACGCGGAGAACCGTTCGACGAGATGTTCTTCGTAGGCCTCGTATGCGAGTAACGACACATCAGCTCGACCTTTGGAGTGGTCGCGTGCGGTGCCGCTGAAGAGAACGACCGCACCGCAGTCTGGTTGACCGGTCCATCGATATGCGGCCTCGATAGGAGGCTCCGAATGGGTCACCGAGAGCCAGGTATCCCCGTCAGGTGCGTTCAAGCTCTCCTCCACGACTCAAATCTAATCGCAGAATGATCGCGGCGGCTACAGGGGCGCGCTAAGAGTGCTGACTTCCTTGGCTACTATGGACCCTGTGGGAGAGGGAATCGAGAATGAAGACGGGCCTTTCGAGGCTGGGCTGCCCCCTGCAGCGCAAGATCGCCTCTGGCGACACCCCGCCGAACGCGGCGCGCATCAGGCCGCGGCGAATCTTGAAGCCCGCCGTTCGTACCGCCGAATCTGGCCGTCTGTTCTTGTGTCTTTCGTGGCCGGATGCTGCGTTGTTGGGCTCACATGGATGCTCGTCGATAACGACCAACAAGCACCTATCGAAGAAGTCGTCATCAACGAGATCACACCTGGACAGGTCGTATTCGAAGGTCCGCTGAGTTTCGATGACTGGGTCAACGATGTTTCTCAGCTCAACCGAGCCTCGGTCGTTTCGCTCGAACTGCCCGAAAGTGCTCCAAACGAAACAGCTCAAGCCATTCTTCTTCGCGATGACGGCCATCTGATCACCTCGGCCGACGCGATCGCCGGTGCGGAAGCGATCGCCGTAGATTTCCCAGGTGGTCGTCTTCCCGCTCAGGTCATTGGCTCGGACCCGGTTTCGGGTGTTGCAGTTCTCAAGATCAACGCTCCCGACCTCCCACCACCCACCTTCGGCGACGAAACCAACGTCTCGGTGCAAGACCGCCTCGTGGCACTCGCCCACTCGATCGACGATGAAGAGCTGGCACAGACGATCGACTTGGTCGGGGTAGAACACGTTGCTACGTCGATCGGCGGTACGTCGATATCCAACCTCTTCTCGCTCTCCGACGACCTCGACGGCCAGTGGGCTGGAAGCGCCATCCTCTCCGAAGACGGCGGGATCGTCGCAATGACGGTCTCATCGAGCAACGGTGGCTCGTACGCAGTTCCAATCGCAACGGCACGTCACGTCGCCAACCAGCTCATCGACGACGGCACCGTCGACCACAAGTCGTGGATAGGCGTAGAAACCTCCGCTGCTCTGAGCGATGAGCTCAAAGAAGAACGCGGTGTGCGTGGCGGCCTCCTGCTGACACGAGTTTGGGACGAAACACCGGCCGCACGCGCTGGTCTCGTCGCCGGCGACATCATCACTCAGGCTGGTTCGGTCAACGTCTTTAGTCGAACCGACTTGGCAGAGGCACTAGCTGCGCTGGAACCAGGTGAACCGATCGAAATCAGCTACTCCCGGGCAATGCAGAGCCTCCCGATCACGAGCACCGTCGCCGAGGGCATCGAGCCAGATGTCGAGACGGACGTCTTCACGGCGACGATCATCGTCGGGGCCCGTCCGGCTTAGCCGAGCGGGCTCGACTTCACCGGCGGCGGAGTAGCCAGGAAGCTGCGCCCAGTGCAGCCACGGCTCCTGCTGCGACGGTGGCTCCAGCTGCGCCGAGGGCGAGTTCTTGTCGTCGCTGCGCTGTTACGCCGTCGAAACGACTTGGTTGGTGGCCAGCGACATAGGCCTCAGCATTGCTGAACTCTGGTTCCCAGCCGAGCGCCTTCAACTTGTCGTTGGCGATCACCCACGGGTGCTGAAGGTACGCGGTCAGCCCTGGGTGGGTATCGCCACCGAGGCGTCGACGTGCATTCGACACGGCCGAGATCACTACACCAGGAACTCGAACTGGTGTGTCGGGCACGCCTCGAAGCGCAACGACCTCTGATGCGCTCAACCAGTTGTCTGGAGCAACGTTGTAGATGCCACCGTGTCGACCAACGACCAGCGTTTCCACCGCAGCGGCAAAGTCCTCGGCATGAAGGAACTGCGCTGGCGCATCTCCCTCGATATTGCGAAGCGTGGCGGAGTTTCGCAAGCGGAGCGCAAGCTGGTTCTGTCGACCCCGCGCCATCGTGGTGGCTGCTCGCAGAATCGTGAGCGTGGTTGAGTTTGCGTTGCTCCACTGCTCGCCCATGTCTTCGATTTCGAGTCGAGCCTGAGCGAACCGAAACTCTGGGTTTGGTCGTACAACGGCGCCTTCGGTCAGTGGCACTGGGTTGTCGGGCCACGCGCCGTACACCATTGCCGATGAAGCCAACACGACATGTTGAACGCCGAGCTTGGTGGCCTGGTCGAGGACCCGGGCTACGAGAGCCTTGTCGGTCGACGCTTCGTCACCATCGTTCGAACTACCGACCGGAGATGCCGCGAGATGGATCAGGACGTCGGCACCGTCGGTGAGCGTAGAAAAGTCTTCGGAGATTAAGTCGAAACGGATAACTCCATCCGTTCCACGTTGATCGACGCCAATCAGTTCATGAACCGCTTCATGGGCTGCCAATCGATCGGCGACGTGAGCACCGACCGCACCGGATGCTCCTGTCACGATGACGCGCAGACCCGAGTTCGTACGATCTTGCGCATCGGCACTCACCTGGACATTGTCGGTTATGGACGCGGTCCCGTCCAGCATCAGACCGACGATACGATGAAGGATGTGAGCGACTCTGATCCATTCGATGGGGATAACGACGACTTTGACTTCATGAGCATGTTCGGTTCCGGCGACCCGAATGCGATGATGGCTCAGTTCATGCAGCTGTTCGGAGGTGGTGGCGCGGGCGGCGGTATCGACAACGCGACCAAGATCGCCATCTCGATCGCGGCCGGTGGCACAACCGAGCCAAACGTCGATCCGCTCGAACGTATGGCCCCTCGAACAGTTGATTCGTGTGGCTGAGCTCCAGATCAACCAGGCCACGGGTCTTCGAACCTCGACCGACTCTCCGCTGACGATCGCACCTGTTACGAAAGCGGACTGGGTGCGAAAGTCGATGCAGCCACTCAAGCCGCTGCTCGAGAAGCTCGCTGCTGCGATGACCACCACCGAACCCGGAGACGACCTCACCGCGCAAGGCGACCCGTCAGCTGCACTGTTTGAGCAGATGTTCTCTGCGATGCGCCCAATGATGGTCTCCACCACGACGGGTTCGATGGTCGGCAACATCGCCATGAAGGCGCTCGGCACCTACGATCTGCCACTCCCCCGCCCAGGCACTAACGAACTGTTGGTCGTTCCGTCGAACGTGCGAGCCCTCGGCAACGAGTGGAGCCTCGACGCTGAGGAACTGAAGATGTGGATCGTGCTCAGCGAGGTCGCCCATCATTCGGTCTTGTCGATCCCCCATGTCGCAGACGCAATGAACGATGCAACCGTTCGCTACGCAGCCGCATTTCGAAACGACACGAGCGCACTCGATGAGGCTCTCGGGGGCATCGACATGTCGGGCGGCGACATGAATGACTTCATCAACATCCAAAAGAAGTTGCAGGATGCATTCGGCGATCCAGCTGGCCTCTTGGGCGCGATGCGTTCGCCACAACAAGAGGCGATCCTGCCCGAGATTGCAGCACTGACCGCTGCGATCGTCGGATTTGTCGATTACATCATGGACGAGGTCGGCACGGGTCTGATCGCCAGCTACTCCCAGATCACCGAGGCCGTCCGCCGCCGCAGGGTTACGACCGCTTCGGCAGACCGATTCGTCGAGCAGTTGCTCGGGCTCGAACTGAACCAAGATCTCTACGATCGGGGCCGCGCCTTTGTCGATGGCATTGCCGAACTCGGCGGCCAACCTGGCCTCGCGAAGCTGTGGGAGTCTGCAGAGACGCTGCCGACACCAAACGAGGTTGGCTCCCCCGGCCTCTGGTTGGCGCGAGCCAACATCGAGTTCGAAGTAGAGGTCGACCCGTCCGACCTCAGCGAACTAGAAGACTTCCTGAGCGAAGTAGAAAAAGGCTCAGACGACTCCGAAGAAGAATA
>CAZHUR010000084.1:0-1877 GCA_964535395.1 uncultured Acidimicrobiales bacterium | reverse complement strand
TTGTACTGCCCGCCTTCGCCTTCGCCGCCTTCTGGATCTTGTTCGGGGGCAACCCAGACTCCGTCGCCGCTGACCTCCGGACGGTTCGGTCGGTCCCAGCCTGTGTCATCCACCGAGGTCGATGTTCGGCCCTGGGAGTTCTGTGACTCCTTCGAGCCACCTGACACCCATGACGGCACGGTGAGCTCTCCGGTTGGCACTCGAGCGTCGATTGTCGCGTCTGTGCCTGGGTCGGGAAGTTCGAGGGTTGCTGAGCCTTCTGCCAGTTCGGGCGTGTCTGGCAGGGCAATGTTCGCCTCGTCGGTGCTGGATTTGACGGCATCTGGCGCGGGAGGCGGAGGTGGTGGAAGCGGTGAGGATGGCAGCGTTACGGCTGCGTCGCCTGCGGTAAACAGCGATTTGCTGACCCGAGCGAATCGACCAAAGACCGGCTTGACCGTCTGGACTGCTTTGTGGGATTCGATCTTGTCGACAGCCTTCTGAGGAACGCGGTCGCGGATGGCTTCTCGCATGCGGGCTGATGCCCTGACCCTGTCGGTGCGCCGGCCGAGTTCGTAACTGACCGCAGCTAGGCCAGCAGCGAGTGCCACGATGAATGCTCCGGCTGACACCGGAAAGCGGCCGACGACGGCGATAAACGCTCCGACCGCCCACGACAGCTGGAAACGCCCTTCAAATTGGGCGAAGGCGCGGCCGTGGTTCGAACGCGGGGCGTCTCGCTGCACGAGCGCGTCGAAGCCGAGTTTGCCCACCGATGCCGAGATCGCCACACCAAATGCGTAGACGACAATGCCCTGGATCCCACCTCCCCATCCACCGAGGAAGGCTGCGAGAGCGATCGTCACCATCGCACCGAGGACGATTCGTTCTTCTGAGGTTCGATTGCGGATGTCGGGGGCGAACTTGGCGCCCAAGAACGCTCCGGCACCGACGGCGAGGCCGGCAGCGCCGAGATGCCACTGCGGAGGTCCGGGGGTCCCGACAAGCTCTGACATGGCATCGGGGTTGTAGCCCTCGTCGCGCAATGTCCCGAGGGCGGCGCCAAGCAGCGAACCTTCTTCTTCTGCGTTGACGCCGTCGTCACCGGAGCGAAGGTGGAATGCCAGCAAGAAGGTGGTGAAGCCGACGATTCCTCGTAAGACGGCAATCGCGGTTGCTGCCAGAACGATGTTGGCGCCACGAACTTCGAGTTTTTCTGTCTCGTCGACGGGCTTGGGTGCAACCTGTACTTGGGGCAACTTGAGCGCTGCGAATACACCAACCGCGTAGACCAGGGCAGCCAGGAACGTGGAGGCGGCGTTTCCAAACAGGGCAATGAGCCCAACCCCCATCGCTCCACCGACGACGCCACCGATCGAGGACAGCAACGAGAGTTTGGAGTTTGCCTGGATCAGTTCGTCTTCGCGCGGACAGACCGCAGGCACGAGCGCGGCGCGCGAGACGCCGTAAGCCTTCTGCAGAACGAGCATCGCGAAGGCTTCGGGGAAGAGCAGCAAGCTGTCGATGTGGCGACTCATCAGGAGCGCGAGGATCACGCGCAACGCAAGCGAGCCAATGACCATGCCACGACGCCCGCCAGCAGCGCGATCGATCGCCGGTCCAAGAAGTGGCGTAACGATCGCAAACGGGGCGATGGTCAATATGAGGTAAAGGGCGACCCTCCAGCGAGCGTCGGCTGGGTCGATCGTATTTTAGATCTATCTCTTATACACATCTGACGCTGCCGACGCCTTCTTCCTTTCGATCTTTCTCTGTTACACTTTTTTCGATGACGACAACTCCTAACGTGTAGTGCTGGCAGGTTCTTTTGTGATAGCAAACAAACTACTATACTGGGTTTAGGGTATTTCACTAATGCACACGAGTTGACACACTTC
>CAZHUR010000083.1:0-8964 GCA_964535395.1 uncultured Acidimicrobiales bacterium | reverse complement strand
CGTTGTAGACAACGTCTGAATCGAGCGCTCGGAACTTTGATGCGGTCACTTCAAAGCAGAGACGTCGGTCGCGGTTTCGGTGAGATCTGCAGTTTCGATCAGCTTTGGATTGCGACCGTTCTTACGGTCGAGCACCGCATCGATAAAACTACTGAACAACGGTGCTGGCCGGTTTGGCCGGCTCTTGAACTCCGGGTGGGCTTGGGTGGCGACCCAGAAACGGTGGGAGCGAAGCTCAATAAACTCGACCAATTGCCCGTCAGGAGACTCGCCGCTCGCCCAGAACTCACCGTCGTCAAACTTGCTCAGGTAGTTCGAATTGAACTCGTACCGGTGACGGTGTCGCTCAGAGATCGTCTCTTCGCCATAGGCTTCGGCGACCTTTGAACCGCGCGCCAGCTTGGCAACGTAGGCACCCAGGCGCATCGTACCGCCCATCTCTGAAACGTCTCGCTGAGAATCCATCAAATGCACGACCGGGTGGCGGGTCTGCGGGTCGAACTCGAGAGAGTTGGCGCCGGTCAGTCCCAAGGCGTTTCGTGCGTACTCGATGGTCATGACCTGCAAACCAAGACACAAACCCAAGCAGGGGATGTTGTGCTCACGGGCGTAGGTGGCAGCGGCGATCTTTCCTTCAATGCCGCGCTCGCCAAAGCCACCAGGGATCACGATGCCATCGAGGTTACGGATCCGCTCGGCGAGCAGCCCTTCGACTTCTTCGGCTTGAATCCAATCGATTTCTACGTTGGTGTGGTGATGGATTCCCGCGTGGTTCAAAGCTTCGACCACCGAAAGGTATGCATCGATGAGGCTGACGTACTTGCCAATGATCCCCACGCGGACCGTCTCTTCTGCGGAGAACACTCGATCGACGAGAGCCCGCCATTCGGTGAGATCAGCCTCGGCAATGTCGCCCCAGCCAAAGTGTTCGCACAAGACCATGTCCAGACCCTCGTTGTGAACCACGAGCGGAATCTCGTACAGGCTGTCGGCGTCCGCTGCGTTAATGACCGCGTTAACCGGCACATCGCAGAGACGAGAAATCTTGCGCTTTAGTTCGTCGCTGATCGGCTCGTCGCTTCGACACACAATTGCATCTGGCTGAATTCCTCGGCTTCGAAGCTCGGTGACGGAGTGCTGAGTGGGCTTTGTCTTCTGTTCGCCCGAGGGACCAATAAAGGGCACCAAAGTGACATGGAGGTAGAAGACATTCTGCGGGCCAACGTCGAGACGGAGCTGGCGAATTGCCTCGAGAAAGGGAAGGATCTCGATATCGCCAACCGTTCCGCCAACCTCGGTGATCACGACGTCGGTGTCGTCGTTTGTGAGGTTGAGGATCCGTCGCTTGATCTCGTCGGTGATGTGCGGGATGACCTGCACGGTGCGGCCTAGGTAGTCGCCACGTCGCTCAGCAGCGATGACCGCAGAGTAGATCGAGCCGGTGGTCGCGTTCGAGCGGCTGGTGAGATTCTCGTCGACGAAACGCTCGTAGTGTCCGAGGTCGAGGTCGGTCTCACCGCCGTCTTCGGTCACGAAGACCTCACCGTGTTCGAACGGGTTCATCGTGCCGGGATCGACATTGAGATACGGGTCGAGCTTCTGCATCGTGACCCGGAGCCCCCGAGACTTGAGAAGGCGTCCGAGCGCCGATGCGGTCAGGCCTTTGCCGAGTGAGCTTGCAACTCCACCCGTAACGAACACATGTTTAGTCACGGGAGTTCACCCTAACTTGCTGGTGAGGCCAGCGTCGCCTTTCCGATCGAATTCGCGAATAAGTCGGACGTTTTTTGTCACTCATGTTGTCCATGTTGAAGATGTTGCGGCGAGTAGTTCTTGAGCATGCTCGTGAGCCACGTCGCTATCGGGCGACCCACTGAGCATGCGGCTTACTTCTATCACCCGTTCGTCATTGCTGAGTACTCGAGCCTGAGAGGCTGTGACACCTCTGACGACCGATTTGTCGATGACGACGTGAGAGTTTGTGTACGAGGCCACCTGGGCGAGGTGGGTGACTACAAAGACCTGGCCTCTCGAGCCAAGGTCGCCAAGCGCGCGGCCTACGGCGCGAGCGGTGCTGCCGCCGATTCCGGCATCGACTTCGTCAAAGACCTGAATGGGCGGACCACCCGAGAGAACCAGGCGCAACGCGAGCATCGTCCTGCTGAGCTCGCCTCCCGAGGCCCCCTTTCCGACCGGAACGAGTGGCAGGCCAGGGTTCGGTGCCAGCTGGATAGACACGTGCTCGCCAGCTCGACCGTCGACCTGCACTTCGACGAGCGAATCGGGCATCGAAAGCCGGGCGAGCTCCGTTTGGACTGCTTGGGCGAGCTGAGGAGCGGCGCTCTGGCGCTGAGCGCACACCTCAGCTGCGATCCGGTCGTGCTCGACTTCAGCCCGATCGCGCTGGCCGGCCAGAGACTGAACACGCTCCTCATGGGACTCAAGGTCGGCCAGTTGACCAGAAAGGTCGTCTCGGTATGTGATGACGTCGGCCAAGGTGGGTCCGTACTTGCGCCGCAGCTCGACGAGTTCGGCAAGGCGCTCGCGCACCTGCTGGCGGGCGGCTGGGTCATCGGTGATGTCTTCGCCAATCGTCCGGAGGTCGGCCGCCAACGCTCCGAGTTCGTCTTGGAGCACCATGATCTTCTCGAGTACTTCGGCGAAGGGACCGTTCGCATCGAGAAGTGCAGCTGCTTTGCCGAGCGCCTCAGCTGCCGGGCCGTCGCTACTCAACAGTTCGCCAGATTGGTTTGCTGATGCTTGGTGCTCAAAGGCATGGGCCAGCAACGTCTCGCGATGGAGCAGTTCGGTGTCTTCGTCAGGGTTGACGATGTTCGCGGTGGCCAACTCGTCGAGTTGGTATCGCAGAAGATCGATCCGCCGCGCGCGTTCGGTTTCGTCGCCACCCAACTCGCCGAGTTCGCGATCGATTTCGGCGATCTGACGTCGAGCCTCGAAGAGCGCAGCCGTGTCGACATCAGCAAAAGCATCGAGCGCGTCTCGCTGAGTTGCGGGTCGAAGGAGGGATTGTTGGGAGTGCTGGCCATGAATATCTACCAACGGCCCAATGCGTTCTTGCAATTCGGTAGCAGTCGCGAGCGAACCGTCGAGGTAGGCCCGCGAGCGACCGCTGCTCGGGATGATGCGCTTTGCGACAACCTCAGTTCCGTCCGGATGAACGAATCGACCCTCGACGACAGCTTCCTTGGCGTCACGTCTGACGATGTCGAGGTCGGCACGGCCACCCATTAACAATTGAATCGCGCTGAGAACCATCGTCTTTCCAGCGCCGGTCTCGCCGGTGACCGCGATCGATCCCGGTGGCAAAAGCAGCGAAATCGACTCTATGACGCCGAGGTTTTCGATGCGGAGCTCTTCTAACATATGAGCGCTTTCTTAGTGGTCTGAGATGCCGAGTTTTGCCTTCAGCACGGCAAGGTTGTCTCGAGCGTCGAAGATCACGAGCCGGGCAACACGCGACGAACGTTTGCACACGATCATTTCTCCGGGTTCCATGGTGAGCACTCTATTTCCGTCCTGTGACACAACAGCCGAGTTATGCCCCTCGATGATCAGTTCTATGCTCGAATCGGGACCCAATATGAGGCTTCGGTCAAAGAGCATGTGGGGCGACACTGGAGTGAGCTGCAAGGCGGAATGGGTCGGAAAGACAATTGGTCCCCGGGCAGACAGCGCATAGGCGGTGCTGCCGGTCGGCGTCGACACGATCAGGCCGTCCGCTGGGTACGACGTGAACGGTTTGCCGTCGACGGTGACACCGATCTGAACCGTCGTATCACCAGGGAAGCGTTCGACGACGATGTCGTTTAACGCGTGAATCGTGGTGCCTTTGAAGGTTCCCGACACCAGCATGCGTTCTTCGATGTCATGATCATCGGACAGCGACCGTTCAACGGCGTTGTCGAGGTCGTCGGGGTCGACGACTGTGAGAAAGCCAAGGTTTCCAAAATTGACGCCCAGGATCTTGGTTCCGGAGTCTTTGACCAAGGCGACTGTCCGCAACATCGTGCCGTCGCCACCGAGGCTGATCGCGAGATCTAGGCCCTCTCCAAACACAGCCTCGTCGACTTGGTCGGCGTTTGAAATCTTGAAAGATTGCGACTCGCTGCGAATCGCGACCGGAGTGTGCCCTGCCTCTCGCAGCCACGCCGAGAGTCGCTCAGCTTCTTCGACTGCGATCCTGTGAGCGCCGTGTGGGACCAAACCAATGCGTGCCATTAGTCAAGTATGTCCTGATGGACGATGTGAGCGAGGAATTCGACGTTGCCTTTCCCTCCGGTGATGGGGGAGAGCTCGAGTCCAACGACCACTAGCCCTACCTCGATCGCGGCATCGATGAACTCATGAAGCACTCGCACCCAGATGCTCTTATCTCTGATGATGCCCTTGCCTTTGCTCACCTCTTGACGTCCTGCCTCGAACTGTGGCTTCACCAGAACTACAGCGTTCCCGGTCGGAGCGAGCAGTGTGGCGAAGTGGCCGAGCATTGCCCGCGTCGAGGTAAACGACAGGTCGGCCACCACGACCGAGAAGCCGCCACCTCGAGCGGGATCATCCGCGAAGTCGTCCAAGGTCAGCGACCTGATGTTGGTATTTTCCATGACCGTCACCCGGGCATCGGTCCGCATTTTCTCGTGAAGTTGGTTCGTACCGACATCAACCGACAAAACCGATGCTGCACCATGTTGCAAGAGACAGTCGGAAAAGCCCCCCGTCGATGACCCAATATCGATGGCATGGGCACCACTTGGATCGATTCCAAACTCTGTGAGGCCCAACTCGAGCTTCAACCCGGCGCGACTTACAAAACGTGGCGGAGGCCCCAGAACACGTATTGGCTCGCTCGGGTCGACCTGACGAGAGGCCTTCAGGGCGGGCGCTCCAGAGACCGTGACCCTTCGAGATGTGATCAATTCTTGGGCGTGCCCGCGAGACTGAGCGAGTCCCTGAGCCACCAATTCGGCGTCTAATCTTCGACGCATCGTCAACGTCTCCTGGGTATTTAGGCCTATGCGTAGTGGTCCAACCGGCTAATCCGAAGTGACGGGAGCGATTTCGTGAGCCAAACTTAGTTACTTAAACGTATACGAGCGGAGAATCGCCCACGTGACTACTGTAAGTACCGTTGAAGACCTTGACCTTGAGGTACGGACCTACGCTGACCGATTTCAGCAGCTAGTGAACAATGTCGAGCGAGTCATTCACGGAAAAACTCGAGAGATTCGCTTGGCGTTTCTCTGCATGTTGGCCCAAGGCCATCTTCTTATCGAGGACGTCCCAGGAACCGGAAAGACGTCGTTGGCTAGAGCTCTAGCAGAGTCGATCGACGGAACGCTGACCCGAATCCAGTTCACGCCCGACCTCTTGCCGTCTGACGTGACCGGTGTTCAGATCTTTAACCAGTCGAACAGCGAGTTCGAATTTCATCCTGGTGCGGTGTTCGCCAACGTGGTGCTCGCCGATGAGATCAACCGTGCCTCGCCGAAAACGCAGTCATCGTTGCTCGAGGTGATGGAGGAGTATCAGGTCACCGTCGACGGCGTTCCACGCCCCGTCCCGAACCCGTTCTTGGTAGTCGCCACACAGAACCCGGTCGAGCACGACGGCACGTACTCGCTTCCAGAAGCCCAGATCGACCGCTTCATGATGCGCGTCGGAATTGGCTACCCAAGCGCCGTAGCTGAGATCGATATCATCGACAGCGCTCCGGCAGGTCGTGTGCGCGTGGACGTCGAACCGGTGCTGACAACCGAAGACGTGCGCCAGATGGCTCGTGTGGCCGACGCGATCTACATTTCGCCAGCGGTACGCCAATACATTGTGAGCATCGTGCGAGCAACGCGCGAGCTGCCAGAGCTTCGCCTGGGCGTCAGCCCTCGTGGTTCGATTGCGCTCGGCCGTACCGCTCGCGCACTCGCGGCTGCGAACGGTCGACCGTTCGTGACCGCAGACGACGTGAAAGACCTCAGCGAGTCGGTGCTTGCACACCGCATGCTTCTCAAGCCCGAATCAGAGTTTGAGGGAATCGATTCGGTCGAGTTGCTCCGAGCGGTGCTCCATGAGATCCCCACTCCAAAAGACCGAGTTGAGCAATAAGGGATAGGCGCTTTTTTCGTGCTGACGTCCACAGGAAAGTCATTCCTGGCAATCGGAACCGTGTCCACGGTGTTGGGCGTCCTTTTGGGCTACCAGGCGCTGACGGCTCTCGGCATTGCTTTGCTCGTGGCGGTCGTGATTGGTCGGATATGGATCGTCCGGCGCCCACGCGTGACCGCCAGTCGAGTTGTGTCTCCTGAGCGTGTTCGCGCCGGCCGTCCCGCCAGCTCCGAACTCACCGTGACAAACGCAGGCCGCCGTCGGACTTCGGGCGGTATGGCGCTCGAGCGTTTCGGAGCGGTTTCGCTGCCGGTAGAACTGCCAACCCTCGAACCCAGCGAGTCAGCAACGGTGGTAACCGAGCTTCCAACAGAGTCTCGCGGCGTGTTTGCTGTGGGACCGCTCGACGTGACGCGTTCGGATCCATTCGGATTGGTTCGCTCCGGTGAGCCCGAAGAGGGCATCGCAAAGTTCTGGGTGCACCCGGCAATCCATCCGGTCGAGCCGTTCCCGAGTGGTGTTGCGCGAGACCTCGAAGGTCCTGAACGAGGTGAGGCCCTCGAGGGCGGTGTCACCTTCCACGCGCTTCGTGACTACGTTCGCGGCGACGACCTGCGTCAGATTCACTGGCGTTCGTCGGCACGGGTGAACAAGTTGATGGTGCGCCACAACGTCGACACCCATCAGCCACGCTCGTTGGTTGTACTCGACAATCGTGCAGCTTCGTACAACGGCGATTCGTTTGAGGAAGCGGTCAAAGCCGCAGCGTCTGTCGTGGTTGCTTCGATGAGTCGAGGATTCGATTTCCGTCTGATCACAACCGATGGTGTCGAGATCGATCAGCGAATGCCAAGCGCCAAGGTAATGGACCGGTTTGCCGAGGTCGGTCTCACCTTCGTCGGTTCGGTCGGGGCGGCACTCGAGCGAGCACGCGACGATCTCGGCGGCGTCTCGATGCTGCTTCTCACCGGAACGAACTCGAACGAAGAGTTGAGTGATGTAAACAACTTTCGAGATCGTTTCGACGTGCTGACGGTCGCCCAATTTGGGCTTGGTGACGAGAAGGCGCCCCGCGTAATCCGCGATGCCACGGTAATCTCTGCAACTACCAGCAATGACTTTGCGCGAGCTTGGAACAAGTTAACGAGGCCAGCATGAAACAGTCAGTACTCACCGGGCAGGCAAGCGCCACGGGACTACTACTGGTGGCCTCGTCGGTCTTCTACAGCCGCGTGTTCAATGGGCCCGGTTGGATCGTTCCAGTGCTCGTCGGGGCGCTCCTGTCAGCTGCTCTTGGTTTTCTTCTCACCCGCACGTCGCTGAACCGCTTCCTGCGCGGGGTCGTTCTCGGCACGGTCGGCGTGTTGTTCCTCGCATTGGCTGTGTTGCTTCCTGGAACAAACTTTGGTGGTTTCGGCGATCTTCTGGACGCCTTTGTCGGATCCACGATCGATGGTTGGCGAAATGCGCTTGCGGCGACACTGCCAATCGATACGTCAATCCCCGAGCCTTTGGGCTTTGCTGCCACCCTCGCGTGGTTGACTGGCTCGTTTACCGGTAGCGCCCTTGGCCGGACAGAAGGTACCGCTGGTCTGCTCGTTCCGAGTCTGCTGCTGGCCGCGTTGTCACTTCCACTGGCGGCACCGACCGGGTTTGCTCCATATCTCTTTATTGCCGGCCTGGTGGCAGCTGCCTTACTTGTTTCATTGGTGCGATCGGTGCCGCAGGCAAACGCCGGAGAAGAGGGCCGTCGGAGGGTCAGCGAGTTTGTCGATGAACGAGTTCTGACCGAGCGTCTCACCACCGGTGGACCAATTCTTGTAGCCCTTGCCTTGCTCATGCCGTTGTTGGCGGCGATCTTGCCGTTTGGCAACGACGAACCATTCGATCCGCGTGTGCTTCGCCAGCCTGAGCAGGTCACCTCGACTGCGACAAACCCGTTGGCGGAGTTGAAGGCACTACGCGAATCGGCGGTTCCCGCGTTCGTGCTCGATCTACCTGCTGCACCAGCGGCTGAGTTCTTCGACCGCGTCACTTTGGTAGCTCTCGACCAGTACGACGGCGTTAGCTGGTCAACAGACGCAACCTACAGCGCAACATCGGCCGACATCGAAGTCCCCGAAACCCCGTTTGACACAATTCAAGTCCAGCAGAACTATGAGTTGGGCGGCGTGGAGTCGCCATGGTTGCCAACCGGCGGCGATGTTATTCGGGTCAACACCAACGACGCGTGGTACGACGAAAGATCCGGAACGTTCCTGGACCAGAGCGGGGGCGAGATCACGACCTATTCGGTCATATCCCAGATAGTCGCTCCAACGACCGAGCAGTTGACACAAGCAAACGTGGATCTCTCAGACCTTCGCTTCACCAACTCCGGGATCGAGATCCCCGCCGACTCACCTGTCACCACGCTGACCACTCGCCTTGAAGGCGCGACCACCTACGAACAACTGCTCGCCCTCGAAGCGTTCTTGCGAGACGAGGTGGTCTTAGTGAGCGAGGCAGCTTCTGGAACAGCACTCGGCCGTATCGACGAATTCTTGATCGACGGCGAGGGATATCGCGATCAGTTCGTCACCGCCTTCGTCTTGGCTGCCCGCGAACAAGGAATCCCGGCGCGAGTGGCAGTTGGCTATCGCGTGACCACGGTCGACGAGGACAGCACCGAGGTCTTCTTGGACTCGATCACAACAGAAGAATACGACGCATGGCCTGAGGTGCGATTCGAGAACATTGGTTGGGTTGCATTCGATCCGGTACCCGTGGTCACAGGAGACGCCGGTGGTGCTGAGGACAACGCTACCGAGGTCCCCGAAGGTCAGCCCGCACCAGCTGGCCCAACAC
>CAZHUR010000082.1:0-8994 GCA_964535395.1 uncultured Acidimicrobiales bacterium | reverse complement strand
GATCTGAAGAAGTTCTACCTCCGCCGAATCCGCCGCATTGTGCCTGCGCTGACGCTCATGGTCGTCATCGTGTCGCTTGTGTCGCCGGTCCTCGGCCCCGTCACTGGTCAAGGCACAGCGCGGGCAACGGCCATTAGCGCCACCTTGATCAACGCGAATAACTACCTGGCTGGACTGTTTGGATCGGTGCACCTCACGATCGTGGCTGGCGTGGTCGAGGGTCAACCAGCTAACTACTTTGATTCGCGCACGGAACTCAACCCGTTCCTGCACACGTGGAGTCTCTCGGTCGAAGAGCAGTTCTACCTGGTCTTCCCGTTGCTGATCGCCGCTGCTGGATACGTTGGGTTGAGAGGCGGAAGCTCCGCTGCCCGCAAGTCGATTCTCGCCACCCTGACAGCGGTTGGAATTGCCTCGTTCATCGCAACACTGATCGTGATCGGCGTCAGCGAAGAACTCGCATTCTTCCTCGCCCCTCTTCGTGCATGGGAGTTCGTTGCGGGTGCACTGCTGGTCGCGGTCGAGGGCCGGGTTCGTTCGTCGCTCGGTGCGGCCGTGTTCGGCATGGTTGGCTTACTCGGCATCCTTGCCACGGTGCTGCTGTATAGCGAAGAAACGTTCTTTCCTGGTGTGGCGGCCTTACTGCCAGTCGTGGCGACTGCGCTTCTGATCCAGGCCGGTTCGATGGGCAACAATCCAGTGTCGTCTCTCTTGTCGACCCCGTCAGCTGTCTACGTAGGCACCGTTTCGTACAGCTGGTACCTGTGGCACTGGCCCTTCATCGTCTTTGCCATGGCGAGTGGTGGCGGCACCACTATTGCACTGCTCATTGCAGCAATCGGTTCGCTGCCCGTCGCAGGACTCTCCACCAAATACTTCGAAGACCGGATTCGTCATAGCCCCGCGACCCCATATCAAACCCTCCGCTTGCTCTTGATATGTGTCGTTCTGTCGATCGGCGCCATTCAGGGATCGGCATTGATCTCTTCCCAGCCTGTCGTCGACGAAGACTTCGCTGCCAACTTCCCTCACCATGAGACGCAGGGTCTCAACTGCGGTGCGTTGCCCCCAGTCGAGGACGCTTGCGTGTTCGATGCTGTTGGCGAGACGCAAGGACGGGTGCTGCTCGTTGGGGACTCGAACGCTCAACAGCTGATCGAGGGTGCCGTAGCAGGCCTGAACAATGAGGGATACGAGGTGACCGCTGCCTATATCATCGGCTGCCCGTTCGTGACCACCACGGTTTTCATCGGTGATGATGAGTTCGCGCGATGCCAGAACTTCGTCGACGAAGTGATCTCCGAAGCTACAGCGAACCCGTACGACCTGATCGTGTTCTCGAACGCCACCGAGTTGTACCTTCAGAATTCGTCACTCTCGCTTGAAGCGGCGGACGGAACTCGGGTGACTGAACCAACCGCACTCGCAGAGCTGTTTTCAGCCTCGGCGATCAACTCGTTCGAGCAGCTTTCAAACACCGGCAGCGAGCTCGTTTTGATCAAGTCGGTGCCAAAGCTCGCCGAGTGGAACGCAGCCCAGTGCTCGAGCCTCGCATACCGCTACCTTGCCGAGTCGTGCAGTTTGTCAGTTCCGCTCGATCAGACCGTGGCCGAGCGACAGGCCGGTACGGCGATCGAAATTGCGATGGCCGAGCGCGCCAACGCTGAGATTCTGAGCTTCGACGACGTCTTGTGCGAGGACGGCACGTGTTCTGCCTTTGATGGTGAGACGTGGGTTTGGCGAGACCGGGGCCACATCTCGGTCGCACAGAGCGAGGCCCTCGCAAGCCAGTTCACCGAACTCGTCGCAGGATAGATCGACGCCAAGAGCGCCGAAAATCTGGCGGTTAGGTGCCGGGAAAGTCGTCCGGGTCAGGGCCCGTACGGTGGCCTTGGTCGAGCGAATTGAGCGTCGCCATCTGAGCGGGTGAGATCTCGAAGTGGAACAGGTTCGCGTTCTCCTCGATTCGCTCTCGACGCACGGTCTTCGGAATGGCGATGACGCCTCGCTCGAGCATCCACCGCAGTGTTACCTGGGCGGGGGTTGCTCCAATCTCGTCTGCAATCTCCACCAATGGCTCGATCTCGCCAACGCCGCCTCGCATGAGCGGACTCCACGCGGTGATGCGGATGTCGAGTTCTTCACACGCAGTGACTAAGTCGGGCTGTTGAAGCCGTGGGTGGTGCTCGATCTGGTTGACCGCCGGTGCCACCTTGGCCGTCGTCATCAGTTGGTCGAGGTGGTGGGTGCGGAAGTTCGAAACGCCGATCGAGCGGATCACCCCAGACTCGTGCAGCTCTTCCATTGCTCGCCATGTGTCGGCCATATGGGCCTTGCTCGGCCAGTGGATCAAGTAGAGATCTAGGTAGTCCAGGCCCAGTCGTTCGAGCGTTGCCGAGAAGGCACGGTGAGTGCTGTCGTACCCCTGGTCAGAGTTCCATACCTTCGATGTAACGAAGATGTTGCCTCGGGTTAGGTCGGACGCCCGCACCGCTGCTCCAACGCCAGACTCGTTCTTGTACATCGACGCCGTATCGATCGCCCGGTATCCAAACTCGAGTGCCCAGTCGATGACTTGAGCTACTTCGCGGTCTTGAATTTGCCAGGTCCCGAGGCCGAGTATGGGCATCTCGATGCCGTTGTTCAGCGTGGTCGTGGTGGATATGTCCATGGACAGAACTTAGTCCTCCTAGGAACATCGCCTTAACTACAGGCAGTTTCGCTGGCGAGACGTTCTTACCTATTTATAGTGTTTGGTATGTTCTTCCGCCGATCCGCAACTACGGCGACCGAATCCGACACGATGACGCTGGAGCCTCGTGAACCGATGCAGGTGGCCGATTCCCACGCCGTTTTAGGTACCCCTTTAAAGGGCCCGTTCCCCGATGGAATGGAGCAGGTCATCTTTGGCATGGGTTGCTTTTGGGGTGTCGAGCGCTTGTTCTGGGAACTCGACGGTGTGTACACGACCGCCGCAGGGTACTCGGGCGGCACAACCGTCAACCCGAATTACGAAGAGACCAGTTCTGGTGTGACTGGGCACGCCGAGTCAGTTCTCGTGGTCTACGACCCCGAAAAGGTGAGCTTCGAAGAGCTCCTCGCGACCTTCTGGGAGAACCACCGTCCCACGACTCCGTTCCGTGCAGACGGCGTTGGCTCTCAATACCGCAGTGCAATCTTCACAACGACGCCCGAACAACTCGAAGCGGCTATTGCATCTCGCGATCATTACCAGGCCCGTCTCAAAGACCGCGGCTACACGAAAATCCACACCGAGATTCATGAAGCTGACGAGTTCTACTACGCCGAGGACTATCACCAGCAATACATGCACAAGAACCCTCGTGCGTTGTGCGCCACCGGTTTCTGTCAGGTCAGCTACAACTAATTTTTCCAAATCTGTCCTAGCCGTCATGCGGTTAGGTTCGTCCATGCCTCCCGATTTAGAGTTGCCCGGGAAACATGTGGGGGACTTTCATGTCGGACGAATCGGAACAACAGATCCTGTATCCAGGACATTGGGCTGAGCTGACCCCCGACAAGTTGGCGATCGTCATGTCACCGTCGGGCGAGACTGTTTCGTATCGAGAACTCGACGCCATGGCGAACCAGATTTCACATTGGTTTCGCGCGATCGGACTTCAGAACGGAGACCATGTCGCGTTCTGCATGGAGAACCGAAGTGAGTTCTTGCCGATCATGTGGGGATGCCACTACGCCGGGCTCATTTACACCGCGTTCAGCAGTCGACTGAACGCAGATGAGGCCAGCTATATCGTCAACAACTGTGGAGCGAAGGCCGTCATTGTTTCGCCCCACGTCGGCGACCTCGCTACCGGACTCCTCTCGTCAACCCCCGATGTGATCGCCAGGCTCGTGGTCGGCGGTGCGCTCGATGGGCACGACCCTCTCGAGGTCGCGATCGAAGGCCAACCGGACACTCCTTTGGCTAACCGGATAGAGAGTGCAGACATGTTGTACTCGTCGGGGACGACCGGGCGTCCAAAGGGTGTGAAGGTGTCGATCGACGAACAGCCGCTCGGAACCAGCGATGCGGTGACGCACATGGCGCAGATGCTGTTTTCGTTTGAACAGGACAGTGTGTATCTGTCTCCGGGCCCGCTCTACCATGCGGCGCCGTTGAGGTTCTGTAGGGCGGTGCATCGACTCGGTGGCACCGTTGTGGTGATGGAGCGATTCGATGCCGAGGGAGCGTTAGCTGCGATCGAAGCCCATGAGGTGACCACGAGCCAATGGGTTCCCACGATGTTGCTGCGGATGCTCAAGCTCTCTGAACAAGTTCGTTCGAAGTACGACGTTTCGACGCTCAAGTGCGCTTTCCACGCCGCAGCTCCCTGCCCAATTCCCGCGAAGGAGCAGATGATCGACTGGTGGGGGCCGATCATTCACGAGTACTACGCAGGCACCGAGGCCAATGGGGTGGTCTACTGCAATAGCGAGCAGTGGCTGACTCACAAGGGCACGGTCGGAACTGCAATTTCGGGAACCGTGCACATCCTGGACGCCGACGGCAACGAGGTGCCGGCAGGAGAGGAGGGTGGTGTCTACTTCAGTGGAGGTGGAGACTTCGAATACCACGGCGACCCCGAAAAGACAGCCGGGGCATATGCGCCGGGAGGGCAGTCGACCCTCGGCGACATCGGCAAGCTCGACGAGGACGGGTTCTTATACCTGACCGACCGCAAGGCGTTCATGATCATCTCGGGCGGGGTAAACATCTATCCCCAGGAAGCCGAAAACGTGTTGGCCATGCACGACAAGATCGTCGATGTGGCCGTATTCGGCGTGCCCGACGACGATATGGGAGAACAGGTGAAGGCGGTTGTTCAACCGGTCGAGATGCCAGCCGACGACGCTGCTGCGTCAGCGCTTGAAGCTGAGCTACTTGCGTATTGCCGTGAACATCTCGCTGACGTGAAGTGCCCGCGCTCGGTCGATGTGCGAGAGGAACTACCTCGTCACCCGACCGGCAAGCTCTATAAGCGCCTGCTCAAAGACGAGTACTGGGCGTAGGTCACGAGACGGGCACTGCCCTGAACGTCTTCCACGTTTCGGCGAGTCGGTCGAGGGCCTTGTCGAGAACTTCGGGCGGTGCGGTGTAGGGGATGCGAATGTTCGAACAGTCCGCATTGTTTGGGCAGAAGGCTCGGCCTGACACAACGAGAACTCCCTGAAGCCCGGCTGCTTGGACAAAGGCGTCGGCAGAGACATGGCCCGGCAGTGTTGCCCACACTGAATAGCCGCCTCGTGGTGGAAGGAACGACCAATCGGGGAAGTCTTTCTGCAGTCGTTCGATGACTACCTCGGCCGATCCTTGAAGGTCGACAAGACGCTCGGCGACGAACTCGTCGTAGCGTTCGATCACCTCGATAGCGAGCAGTTGGCTGAGCGCAGGCGTGAACATGTCGAGCGTTGCTTTGTGCGACCGTATGCGGTTGATGACCTGTGCGTCAGCGCGCATCCAGCCGAGGCGGAGGCCAGGCCATGCGACCTTGCAGATCGAGCCGACGGTGATTCCGTAACCTCCGGTATCGAACTCGTCGATCGCAGGGAGGTGGCGTCGGTCGAATCCAAGATCGGCGGCCACGCGATCTTCTATGACCGGGACCCGAGAGCGCGATGCCAGAGCGGCGACGGCCCGCACTCGGTCGACCGGCAGTCGGGAGCCGGTCGGGTTCTGGTGTTGAGGGTTGAGCGCGATGAGCGCAGGCCGGAATCGGTCGGCCTTTGCCTCGAGGTCGGCAATGATGATGCCGTCGTGATCCATCTTTATCGGTTCGAAGCGGGCACCGCGTTGACGAACCGAATCGATGAGCCCTGGCCACGTGTCGTCTTCGCCGAGAACTACGTCTCCGGGTTGAACGCTCGAGTTGATCACCAACGCGATCGCTTGCTGGGCACCGCTCGTGACCATGATCTGGTGCGGCGATGTTTGCAGACCTTGCGAAGTGTGAAGTTCAGCAATTCGCTCGCGCAGCCGCCACCATCCGAGCGGTTCTCCACCGTCGAGATCAGACGCATGTGCAGTGAGGTCGATCTGGTTGACCAATGCGGCAGTGCCTGGGAGCAGCCGAGGTATTGCCTTGGCGAGGTCGAGTGCGCCGCCGTCGGCCATCCACAGCCGTTCGCCAACGAAGCCGTCGTGTTGGGCTGTGGAAACTCGCGAGCCGTTAACCGTCGTGCCGCGGCCCTGAACCCGGTCTACCCGGCCTTCTTGTTCGAGCAACTCGAAGGCTTTGACCACCGTTCCTCGAGATACATCGAGCGACGATGCGAGGGTCCGCTCAGGCGGCAGTCGATCGCCGGTGCGAATGCTGCCGTCTTCGATCAACTCGGTGAGTGAGCCAGCGAGCTGTCTATACAACGCCCCGGATCCATTGGACCATTGGCCTAGCAATTGGACTACTCGATTGGCACCCAGTTTCGGTGCTTTGGCTCTCGTTTCATGCTCCATTGCTCGTCATAGTAAACCCATGAGTACAATTACTAAAGATCCAATTACGCATGAAAGGACCACAATCGAGCCCGAAACGGCGCTCGCAACCCAGGTTGTGGCCAGATTGGGGGCATTTGAGGTGTCCGAGCTTCCTGAAGATCTCACGCCGTACCTGGCCGCAGCGAGCGCAGAACTCGCGATCGCTGCAGGGAGCGCAGTTCGATTCAGCCCTGACGGTGTAACCGTTGCGTTCCTTCGAATGATCTCTCGGGCGACGCTGGCCAAGCCCGATGCAACCGGACCGCACACCCAGAGGTTGTTTGAGCAGCTCGAACTTTTGGCGTAACCGCAAAATTCTTCTCACAATATGGAACCAAACGTGGGATCGGCGGCGTACTACCTGTGACGCCGCCCTTGCGGGAAGATCCTTAAAACGCGGGAGAACCACATGCACACCAGAAAGAGCCTTGTCCTAGCAGCAGCCGTCGTTGCGAGTCGACGAGCAGTCTCGGCTATTGAAAACCTCATTGAACTGGTTCGCCTCGAGGTTGCGCTCGAGAAAGAGCTGCTGCACTTTTAGGCGACGAAAACGAGCTCGACGCTCTGCAACCGCCGTCGGACTCTTTATGGAGCACAAGCTCCAAAATCGATATGCATAAGCCCGATCTGTGTGCAAGACTGCGCCAATGATCTCAGTACACATCCTTTATCCAAAGACCGACGACTCAACCTTCGACATGGATTACTACACCAGTAGTCACATGCCCATGCTCGCCAATGCACTCGGCGACGCGTGTACTAGTTGGGGTGCGTCTACCACCGGTGGCGACAACTGGGCGGCGGTTGGCTGGGCCCACGTAACGAGCCAGGAGGCTTTCGACGCCGCAATGGCAGAACATGGCGCGGCAATCATGGGCGACGTTCCCAACTACACAAACGTTGCTCCCGAGCTCGTCATCGGCCAGATCGCACACCCCGTATAAAACGTAACCGTGCCAGGCACGGTTACGTTTTGGAGTTAGTTCTTCGGCCGACTACGTAGCCACGCGAGCGTGCGCTTCTCGGATCGGACCAGAGGCACTTCGCGCGCGCTGATCAAACCGAGAACGCCGACCGATGCTGCCACTGCGAATGCGTGCCGCCAGGACAGCCCAGCCTTGTGGGCTGCAGCTGCGATACCCGCCCACCACAAGGGGTACAAGAAGATGGCCGCTCCGGCTTTGACCGTTGCTCGGATGTTCGAGTCCTGCGTGTTCGCAATCGCGTCGACGGCCAGGAAGGGAGGCCGGTTGGCGTACTTACCGGCAATCGCCAGCGGCAGCAAGGCCGTCGAGAGTTCCGGATCGATCTCCTCAGGTGTGACGAGCAGATCGGCCTCGCCGCGCTCACCTACGAATCTTGGATCTGGGTCGGGGAGCGGGCCCGCTGCGGCCAATCGTTCGGCTTCGGCTTCAACCTCGCCCAAGCTCGCGCCGACCGGGAGTTGATGAATCGCTGCGGTGCGGGCAGATGCACGCAGTTCTGCGCTTTCCCACGTGGGTGCGACCTGTCGCAGGCCACCCTCGATGAGCGAGGTCAGGGCGCGGACTGCGTCGCGGTCTTGACTCGTTGCATCCGGAAACGCGTCGGCGACTTCGATTGGTTCGCCGAAGCGAATAAGGGCATCGGAACGAAACCGTTCGCGATCTTCAAAGATCAAGCCGACCGGGATAATGACGGGGCGAGCACCGGCGCTAATCGCGTCAAAGGCCATTCGAGCTGTTCCCGTGCGAATTCGCTCGAGTCCGTGACCGTCGTGAGAGATACCCTCGGCAAAAATTCCGACAGCCCCACCTTCGGCTAACGCATCGGCGACAGCGCCAAACGCTTTGGCGTTGTCGCCACCGCCGTCCTTCTGGCGGTAAATCGGGATCACGCGGCCGGCGGCGAGAAACGGCCGCAACGGCCAGATCTTCCACAGCGTCGACTTGCCAACGGCCCGTAAGTCTCGAGGCGTTGCCGCATAGAGCAACATTGCGTCCATCAGGCCCGAGTGGTGGTTTGCGGCAAGGATCACCGGGCGATCGAGCGGAACGCGATCAGCGTTTTCGATGGCCATCTCGTCAAAGAAGAGATCGGTGATCGCCACCGCAATGCTACGCAAACTCATCTGCATGCCTCCCGCGAAAACGTTACCGTGCCAGGCACGGTAACGTTTTGGCACCGTTCCATTAGGTCGTGAGCTCGGCTTACTCGTCGTCCTTTGGTGGAGCGAGTTCGCTTAGAAACAGGGCGGCGGTTGCATTTTGGTCGAAGAGCAACAATCCGGTGAAGTCACCGTCTTGGATTGCATAGTGGTAGTCCGAATTCGTTAGCGCTTCGAAGGCGCGTTGCTGGATTGGGTCATCGCAACTCTGACCAGCTTCGGGGCTGAATCGAAGGTCACCTTCTCCCGAACCGTCACTCTCAAAAGCGAAGGTGACAGGCTCGCAACCCGTCTGGGTGAGCACTGCTGAGTCTGATGTGAACGTCAGCTCGACTCCCGACTGGTTATCAAT
>CAZHUR010000081.1:0-9016 GCA_964535395.1 uncultured Acidimicrobiales bacterium | reverse complement strand
GAGGCTGACGTTCGGCGTTGGTCAGACCCGTGGAGATACCGAGTAAAGCACCGTCCAGATCCGCAGAGACGAAGGGGAGAGGAGAGGAGGGGACTTGGGAGTCGTCGTCCTGGGCATTCGGTGTGTCCTGTCCTGTTTCGCCGACCTCCCGTCCGACCTCTTGCACGTCATTGGTGGCGTTGTCAATGGGTCCGCTGGAGGCACATGCGACAAAAGCAATAGATACAACCAATAACGCAAATGACCTACGGATCGCTCTGGTCCCGCCCCTCCACCAGGAGTACTCTTTTGATAGATGGGACATTAAATCTCACTTTAAGTGGCTACGCCGACAGTGCTGATACCTCTAACATTCTACGACGGATGTTGCTCGAGATTGAGGCGCTAGGCAACCAGGTCAACCAAACGAGTAGAAAGAGAGCGAGTCGTGGCTTTAGTAGACGAAAATTCAACTCACAGCGCGACAAACCTTCGTTCTCAAGCGTCACACACACTGAGGCTCAACAGCGTCAGTGTCTTGGGACTCAATATGCTGCTCGTTGCGTTGATTTAGCACGCCACTCACGACCAACGCGCTTGAGGAACAACTGAGATGCACGACGAAGACATTGAACTAGGACATTACGGCAGAATTGCACGCCGTGGCTGGTGGGTACTACTACTCGGAGCAATAATCGGCGCAGTGGCCGCTGGCTTCCTGGTACCAGGGGCCGATGCGTTTTATGAGTCGAGGATCTCGGTCCTGTTGACTCCGAGCGAATCCGATATTGCACGCGGCCAGGACGCGATCAGCGAGGACACCGAGATCGGCATTGCCGTCTCGCAGGTCATTGGTGACAGCGTTGTTGGCCAGGCTATCGACGACCTCGGCGTGGATCTCACGCTCGGCGAGTGGCGCCAGAACTTGGTCGTCTCGGCATGCCTCGACACCGAATCAGGACTCATCGTCGACGACGCGTGTAACAGCCGGATTCTCGAGTTCTTCTATCAGGGCGACACACCGGACGAAGCACGAGACATCGTTCGGCTCACCGCACAGACCTACCTCGACTTCCGCCTCGACCGAGAACAGGCCCTTCTCTCCACAAGCATCGAAAACCTCGAAACCGAACTCGACAACCTCGAAGCTCGAAGTCAGACCGAGCAGATTGCTCTGATCGGCGTAGAAGAGGACTCGATCGAAGCTGACCTGATCGAACGAGAAATTTTCCAGATCGAAGATACGACCAACACGGTCATCAACCAGCTGACCGACCTGCGCAGTCGTTCGGTAGATGTTGGTAGCTTGCTTGGCGATCCCTCGAGCCCTGAAGCGGGAAGCTCTGGCATCCCGACGCCACTCGCGATCGTCGCCGGTGCGCTTCTCGGTCTCATGGTCGGCGCTGTTGTTGCAATTGGCTTGGATCGCTTGAACCGCCCTGTGACCACCGCAGACGAGCTTGAAGCTGACCTTGGCGTCTCGACTCTCGGCAACGTTCCAAAGATTCCGAATGGCAGTCCAGCACTCGTAACTGCGTTCAGCGCACACACGCCTAGCGCCGAAGCGTTCCGCCGTGTCGCCGCAGCGGCGCTGGCATCACGAAGTGGCGCTGCCATCAACTCGATCGCCATCGTCGGTGCAAACGAGAAGGAAGGTCGAACCACAACGACGATCAACCTCGCTCTGGCAATGTCGCAGACCGGACGCGACGTCCTCGTGGTCAACACCGACCGTCGCAACACCCAGATCGACCAGATCTTCCGAATCGGCGAAGACCGAGGCCTGAACGACTTCCTACGTTCTGATGCTGACCGGTTTGCTGCCCACTTTGCGATCGAACATGCAAGCCAACGTCTAGGCATCCGGATGCTGTCTACTGGCACGGGTCCTGAAGTCTCGCTCTCTAGTTCTGCTCTCAAGGCTCTCATCGACGCTGCCGCAGAGCGCAACATGACGGTCATCTTCGACACCCCGCCTGCGCTCACTCACGCTGGTGGCCTTCAGATCGCAGCGATTGCTGACACCGTGCACGTTGTCGCTGCTGCCGGAAAGACGCGCCGCAGCGACCTAAAGCAACTGCTTGGTCAACTCCATAACGTTCAGGCTCACATTGGTGGAGCGGTCTTTAACAGAACCAGCCGTCTCAACCTGCTTCCAACAGCAAACGCTGAAGTGGCAGCTGTGAGCACCCCGACCGACCTCGCTGGTGACTTCGATATCGAAGAAGAGCTTTCACGCTTCGAATCAGAACCACAGACCCCCAAGACCATTGAGCGTCCAACAGACCCTCGGATCAACCTTGCTCCAACGAAATTGGAGGAAGAACCAGCCGAGGATTACGCTTCAGCGCCGACCGCTGTGGCGACTGAGTCCCAAGATGAAGTCGAGAGCTTCTCGAACTTCACTGGCCTATTTGGCGAAAACCACGACGGAGAACAGTAGTGACCACCGAGCTTGACCAGCTCCTGCCTGAATCTGAAGAACCCCTCAAGATCGCCCTCGTTGGATCGTCGGGCGGACACCTCGCCCACCTCCTTGTGCTGCAACCCTGGTGGGAGAAGCACGATCGTTTCTGGGTTACCTTCGACATGCCGGACAGCCACGACCTCCTTGCATCTGAACGCTGCGACTGGGCCCACTATCCCACGACCCGCAACGTTCCGAATTTGATTAAGAACATGGGCCTCGCGCTGCGAGTGCTTCGCCGTGAGCGCCCTGACGTCATTGTGTCAACCGGTGCAGCGGTGGCGTTCCCCTTCTTCTTGTTCGGTCGGATGATGGGCATCAAGACCGTCTTCATCGAGGTCTACGACCGCATTGATCACGCATCGCTCACCGCACGTCTCTGTGCGCCGCTGTCGAATAGCTTCCTTGTCCAGTGGGAAGATCAGCTCGTCTTTCACCCCAAAGCCCAACTCATCGGGAGATTGATGTGAGCGAATTAGCTAACACGGCGGTGCAAACAAAGCAAGAAGAACCAGCGAAGCACGAAGAAGCAGAGACGACCGGAATCGAAAGACTCTTCGTCTCAGTCGGAACCGACTATCACCGTTTTGACCGCCTGATCTGGTGGCTTGACGAATGGCTGGCCGGCAAGCCCAGCGTATCCTCGGTCGTGATCCAGCGAGGTACCTCTGCAATTCCCGAACACGCAGAGAGCATTGAGTACCTTCAGCGAACTCAACTCATCGAAGAGTTCAACAATGCCTCGGTGGTCGTGTGCCACGGTGGCCCGGCGACGATCATGGAGAGCCGCAAGAACGGCATCGTTCCGATTGTGGTTCCACGCGAAGAGCGCTTTGACGAACACGTGAACGACCATCAGGTCGACTTCTGTGAGCGGCTCGCAGCTCACGGCGATATTCAACTTGCCCGCAAGAAGGATGAGTTTTTCCGCTTGCTCGACCTTGCGGTCGAACGCGGTGCGCCCGAACTCGCCTTTGACGACGGACACGCTGCCACTTCGGTGCAGAATTTCGAATCGACCATCAACGAGCTACTCGGCCGGCCTGGAGTAGCAAAGCTGCAAAACGTCGAGAACCAAGACGCAGTAGAGCCCGCAAAGGTGCCGGTCCTGTTCATTGGTTCGATTCCTCGGTCGGGAAGCACGATCATCTCCGACCTGCTCAACGAAAACCCGCACATGGTCAACATTGGCGAGCTTGTACACCTTTGGGAGCGAGGCGTCGTCGACAACAACCTTTGTGGTTGCGGAGAAGCCTTCGATGAGTGTGAATTCTGGTCAGCGGTTGGCGAAGAAGCCTTCGGTGGATGGCACAAGATTTCGGGCGAGCGTATGCGCACGCTTCAGCTTCGCTCCGACCGTACCCGCCACATTCCCTCGCTCATGCTTGCCGGAAAGTCCCGCTTTTTTGCCACCAGTACCGCCCAGTATGGTTCGGTAGTAAGTCGAGTCCTTCGTGCAGCGCTGAAGGTATCTGGCAAGCCAATGATCGTCGACACGTCGAAACATGTTTCGACGGCTTTGCTCCTTCGCCAACAGCCCGACATCGACCTGCGCGTTCTACACGTCGTACGCGACCCCCGTGGCGTCGCGAATTCATGGTCGAAGATCGTCCCGCGCCCCGAGGCGAACGGTGAGGCTGATATGGCCCAACTGCACCCAGGGCGCGTCGGAATGCGTTGGCTTTGGTTCAACTGGGCCTTCGCCAACATGGACCGACTTGGAGTGCCGACGACCACGGTTCGCTACGAAGACTTTGTAGCAAACCCAGTTCAGATGCTCGATCAGATCTTCAGCTTCGTCGGCCTAGAGGCTTCGGCTGCAGAACTGCTCGAAGGTGAGGAGCCTTTGGTTCTCGAACCGGGGCACTCCGTCTCGGGCAACCCGCGTCGTCTCGAACGTAAGCCTGTCGAATTTAAAGCTGACGAGCAGTGGCGGACCGACCTCGACCCTAAGTTTGCCTCGCTCGTCGGAGCAATCACCCGACCCATGCTCGCCCGCTACCACTACAACGAGGAGGGCTGATGGCACAGAGTGTTGTCACAATCGTCGCGACCCGCGACCGGCCCGAGATGCTGCGCGAAACGCTTGCCGCGATCAACGCACAAGACTACGAAGGCACGATTACCTCCGTAGTCGTGTTCGATGTCACCGAACCCGACATGTCACTGGCAGTCGAAGGTGGGAACCGTCCGGTCATCGTGATGGCCAACGCCCGCCAACAGGGTCTCCAGGGTGCTCGAAACTCCGGTCTAGAGGCCACTACGAGCGACCTCGTTGCCTTCTGCGATGACGACGATGTATGGGTCCCGAGCAAGATACGACGCCAGGTCGAGGTTCTAGATTCGAACCCCGACGTCCACTTTGTTGGCTCCGGTGTCATTGTTGAGTATGAAGATGAACGAGTCGAACGAGTACGAGATGAAGCTCGCGTTACCTTCAGAGACTTCCTCGAAAGCCGAGTGTTTGAAGCGCACCCCTCAACCTTCCTGATGCGACGCTCCGAACTAATCGATGTCATTGGTCTGATCGACGAAGACGTGCCGGGAGGCTACGGCGAAGACTATGAATGGCTCCTTCGGGCAACCCGTCACACAGACATGCTCATGGTGCCCGCTCCGCTCGTTCATGTGCGGTGGCACACAGCCTCGTTCTATGCCGAGCGCTGGCAGATGCGGATCGACGGCCTGCAATACATCCTCGACCGATACCCCGAGTTCGATACAGAGCCGGTCGGACTTGCCCGCATTTACGGACAGATGGCATTTGCCAAGGCGTCTCTTGGCGACCGCCGTGGAGCGCTCGACCTCGCAAAGAAGGCTCTGAAGCTGAACCCGAAGGAAGGGCGAGCACCGCTTGCTCTCTCCGTAGCAGCAGGCGTTCCCTCTGCAACTGTTGTTTCCCAGCTTCAACGACGAGGAATGTCGGTCTAATGTCAGTTCTCGACCTCGATGATCTCGGCGCCCACAGCGGCTTCGAGCCATCAGGTGATCTCCGCGAAGACAAACCGCTTACCGGCATTCACGCCGGCACACCGTTCTACGCGATTGCGCTGATGCCCCTTCTGTGGGTTCTTGGACTTGGCTACAACACCTTTGCAATTGCAGCGGTCCCAATGGCTTTTGTTCTTCTCACGATCAAGCCACTTCGAATGCCAAAGGGATTTGGCATCTGGCTGCTGTTTGTGGGCTGGATGCTCGTTTCGGCGGTCACTCTTGAACCGACGATCAACCGGTACCTGTCGTTTACTCTGCGGGCGGGAACCTACATCGGCGCCACGATCATCTTCCTGTACATCTACAACTTGCCGCGCAAGTACCTGCCAACCGGACGCGTGCTCGGAATGATCGCAGGTATCTTCGTCTTTACCGCCATCATCGGCGGTTACCTTGGCTTGTTCCTTGGCGAGACGAGTATCCCGACCGGGCTCACGTTCGTTCTGCCACAGTCGTTGCTTTCAAACGATTTTGTGCGCGATATCGTGCAGCCACCTTTTGCTCAGACTCAAGACTTTCTCGGGTTTCCACTCAACCGACCCGCATTTCCTTTCTCCTTCTCAAACGACTGGGCAGCAGCGCTCGTCCCGGCAACTTTTGCTTCTATCGCGGCTGCTAACCGTGTGCGCAGCGGCCGTGCCTGGTTGCCGTTTATCGCCCTTCTGGCGATCGTTCCAATGGTGGTGTCGGTCAACCGCGGCCTCTGGATTGCACTCATCGGCGCAATTCTCTATGTAGCTGGCCGACGAGCTCTTGGAGGCAATCTGATCCTGGCTGGCCGCCTGGTCGCAGCAATGTTGGTCGCTGGCGCTCTGATCTTTGTCTCACCTCTGGGCAACATCATCACCGAGCGAGCAACCACCGAACACTCGGTCGAGGCTCGCGGTGATCTCTACACAGACGTCATCGAAGCCGTTCCAGAATCTCCAATCTTGGGGTTTGGAGCGCCGCTCGCCAATGAGAACCCACTGCGTCCAGCGGTTGGTACACACGGAAACTTTTGGACGGCTCTCTTCAGCCAGGGAGTTCCCGGAGCCGCGTTCTACCTGGGCTTTTGGGTTGTGATGACCGTCAAGACCGGGCGTCGGGTCCGTACGCGGGAACAGCTTCTGTTGCACCTGGCAGTTGCGTCGTCCCTGCCCACGATGTTCTACTACGACCACCTTCCCGCAGCGCTGCCGATCATGATGATGGTCCTCGCTGTGTTCTTCCGAGATAGACGAGACGATGACATCCGCCGAAAGGCGGTGCTCGAGTCGTCGTTAGCTACTCCATGATCGAACATGGTGAATTGTGGTGGCGGAATGTTCTCGCTGGCCCAGACGGTGAACTCTTCGGTGAAGATCGTGGCGTAGCGGCCAACGGTGGTGGTGTTGAAAGATACGTAGTACTGCCGCGAGCCGGCGACCCGCGGGTAGTCGTTGATCAGCGATGCTCGACCGGTCTGGCCAATGCCCTCGAAAGGATGGTCTCGGCTCGAACCTCAAACCCGGTCATCCGTCGCATCGGAGAGAACGTGTCTCCGCTTGCAGCGAAACGAAAGCCGAGCTGGTTTGTTCACTCAGAATCAGAGCTCGGAACGTTGCGCGAACACTTGTCCGAGATCCTCGACGAGGAAGTGACACTTTCGATCTCGGTAGGGCCACCGCGGGTCAACAGAAAGCCGGTCGTCCGCTGTTACCGGGCTGATGAGCTGCTGGCGGTCGCAAAGCTTGGGCCAGATCCACATACGGCGCTCATGGCGAGCAATGAGGCTTCGTGGCTTGAGTTGCTCGCCACGAACCCGATCGAGGGCGTGATCACGCCTCAACTTCTTCACGCTGGCTCGTACGGAGATAGCGCCCTGGTCGTCATGGAGTCTTTAGACCTTGAGGGCGACGTAGGAGTCCCCCTTTCACAGATGCCAACCAACACGATGGAAGCGTTCTATCGCTCCCACCTCGATCCTGAGACGGTCTTGTCCGAAACGACGTGGTGGAAACAGCTCGAGAGTCGGCTCGGTGTTCTGGCAACACCGCTGGTATCCACATTCGAACGAATCGCTGAGGACCCGGCCTTCGACGAATTGGCTATCTCGGCATGGCACGGAGACTTCTCGCCGTGGAACGTTGGCCGGACTACCGATGGAGGTCTCGCAATGTGGGACTGGGAGCGCGCGGCGGTCGGTGTGCCTACAGGCTTTGACCTTCTGCATCTGCACTACCAATATGGTGCAGGAATGGATGCTGCGACTCTGGGGCTAGCTGAGTTTGGCGTGAGATCTAGCCATCACAGGTTACTGAAGGGGTTGTATCTGTTGGAGTTATGCGCTCGAAATGCTGAGGCCGTAGCCACTGGAACTGATGCTCATCACAACGTGATGCGCGAGCTACACGAACTGGAATGGTGAGACATGGTCGGTCGCAGAGCATTAGGGAAGAAGAAGCTTCCCCAGCCAGTACAAGAAGCCTACGTGTGGGCCAATCGCAACGCCGGTCGAATCGACCCTCGGGAGCGGTCGCTACCTAACTTCTTCGTCGTGGGTACCCAACGCGGTGGCACAACGTCGCTGTTCATCTATCTGCTCGCGCATGAGTTGGTTCATGGCCCACGACGAGCCAAGGGCGTACATTACTTCGACACGAACTACGACAAGTCGCTCGAATGGTACAAGGGCAACTTCCCGCTGAAATCTACGCTCGACGCCCAGCGCCTTGAGCACGGCGCGACGCCGGCAGTTGGGGAGGGGGCTCCCTATTACTTGTTCAGCCCGGTCATTCCATATCGAATCCACGCGGCCAACCCGGATGCCCGAATCATCGCGACCTTGCGCGAACCGCTCGATCGAGCGGTGTCTCATCACAACCACGAGACCACCCGCGGATTCGAAACCCTCGGCCTTGAACAGGCCTTTGAGGCTGAGGAGTCTCGCCTTTCCGGTGAGGTCGACAAGATCAAGGCCGACTCGACGTACATTTCGAAGCCTCATATTCACCACGCCTACCTAGGACGTGGCCAGTACGCCGAACAGGTCGAGCGCTACATAAATCTCTTCGGCCAGGAGAATGTTCTGGTCGTCGACAACGCAGCACTCTCGTCGGATCCAGAAGCGACCGTCCGTAAGGCGACCGACTTTCTCGGGTTGCCACCGCTTACAGGTGTTGACTACCCGCGCTACAACAAGCGGGAATACGACCCGGTAGATGCGGGCCTTCGTGACCGATGGGGTCACGTGTTCGAAGGTTCGAACCAAAGGCTGGCAGAGTTGCTCCCCGAGGGTACCCTCAGCTGGCTGTAGCAGCGCCCTCGATCGTCCTCGAGACCCGCTGCGCTAGCCGGCTTCTGAGTGGGTGACTGGAACCTCGCCCATCCACTCTCGCAAGGTGTTTTTGAGCTTTGTTTGTTGGATGAAGATGTCGTGTTCGGGGTCGTTGACCGAGCCGCTCTGCGGAGCCTTGAAGTAGAAGCTCAACCAGTCTTGGACTCCGGACTCGCCGGCTCGTGCAGCGAGGTCCATGAAGAGTGCGAGGTCAAGAACGATCGGCGCAGCGAGGATCGAGTCGCGAGCGAGAAGGTTGATCTTGATCTGCATTGGGT
>CAZHUR010000080.1:0-9032 GCA_964535395.1 uncultured Acidimicrobiales bacterium | reverse complement strand
GCGTCCACCAGCGCCGGAACGCTCCCGATCCAGCTACCTACGTTGGCAAAGGCAAGGCCCAGGAGATCAAAGACCTGTCCTTAGCGGTCGATAGCGACACCGTCGTCTTTGACAACGAACTCTCTCCGGCCCAACAGGGCAACCTCGAGAAGATCCTCGGACGTTCGGCGCTGGACCGTACCGCGGTCATCCTCGACATCTTTGCCCAGAATGCCTCGAGCACCGAAGGTAAAGCGCAAGTGGAGTTGGCCCAGTTGAAGTACCGTTTGCCCCGGTTGCGCTCTTCGAGCCGTACCTTCTCCCAGCAGGGTGGCGGTATTGGAACCCGTGGACCCGGAGAAACCCAGCTCGAGGTCGATCGTCGTCGTTTGGTCCGTCGAGTCCACAAGCTCGAAGAAGAACTTCGCAAGCTCGCCAAAAACCGTGAGGTTCAATCCAAGGCCCGTAAGCGGACCTCCAATAGGCGAGTCGCTCTCGTCGGCTATACGAACGCCGGCAAGTCGAGCGTGCTCAACCGGCTGACCGATGCTGGTGTGTTGGCCGAAGACCGTTTGTTCGCAACACTCGACGCAACGACTCGAAAGCTCTCGTTGCCGGGCGGTGAGATGCTGTTCTTAACTGACACGGTGGGCTTTGTTCGAAAGCTGCCGACCCAGCTTGTCGAGGCGTTAAAGAGCACACTCGATGTGGTGATCGACGCCGATCTGCTTCTTCACGTCATCGATTCTTCGGCTCCTGACGTGCAGGGCAACATCGATGCGGTTCGCCGGACGCTCAATGCCATCGGTGCTCAGGACGTACCCGAGGTGATGGTGTTCAACAAGACCGATCTCAACCCCGACTTTGCCGGTCTGCTCGCGCGATATCCCGGGTCGATTGCAGTGTCTGCGTTCGATGGCTTTGGGATCGATGACCTTCTCGACGTTATGAGCGAGCGCCTCCGGGCAATGACCGAACTCGTCGAGCTCACCGTTCCCTACGACAGGGGAGACATTCTTGCGATGATTCATCGTGAAGGTCAGGTGCTGAGTGAAGCAGCTAATGAGACTGGCATGGTCGTGCGCGCCCGTCTCGATCCAGATTCAAAGGGACGTTTGGGGGAGTGGCTATCGGGCGCAGATCAGCTTCCGGAGCCGACACCAGAACCATGGGAGTGAGCCGTGTGGTTTCATCTCCGCAATAGACTCCTCTCCCAATGAAACCGTTCGCGCTTCCTCCGTATCCCTATGACCGACTGATCCCGTTGCGAAAGATGGCGGCGGCAAAGTTTGGCGAAGTGGTCGACATGTCGGTGGGCGCTCCATCGGATGCTCCGGCCCCTGCTGTGGTCGAGGCGTTATCGACCTCCGGGCTCGAACGTGGTTACCCGCCTTCGGTTGGAATTCCCGACCTCCGCTCAGCCGCTTCTGAGTGGATGTCGACCCAGTTTGGTGTTCAGGTCGGAATCGAGTCCATCGGAGCCACCGTCGGCCTCAAGGAGTTTGTTGCTGGCATCCCGCATTGGTTGCGCCACCGCAATCCCGAAAAAGACACTGTGCTGTATCCGGCGATCAGTTACCCGAGCTATGCAATGGGTGCCGAGCTTGCTCACGGACGAGCGGTCGCGGTACCGCTCGATGAGGATGGCCAGATGTGCCTCGACAAGATCGAGAGTGCAGACATTGAGAGAGCGTCACTGCTATGGGTCAACAGCCCGGGCAATCCGAACGGAGCGCTCCAAGACCTCGAGGCGGTCGCAGAGTGGGGTCGATCCCATGGAGTGCCGGTGATCTCAGACGAGTGTTACATCGAGTTCACCTGGGACTCTGAGCCCGACACGATCGTACGGTACGGCACCGAGGGTGTGCTCGCGGTTCACAGCCTGTCCAAACGTTCGAACGCTGCTGGCGTGCGCGCTGGGTTCTATGCGGGAGACAACGAGCTCGTCCACTGGATCAGCGAGATGCGTAAGCACACCGGCATGATGGTCCCCGGTCCATCTCAACACGCTGCAGCTGTCGCGCTGCGCGACCAAGGCCACGTTGTTGAACAGCGCGCTCGTTATGAACGCCGCCTTCGCGAAATGATCGACGTTCTTGGATTGGTGGGTGTCGAGGCGCCGATGCCCGCTGGTGGCTTTTACTTGTGGGCTCCAGCCCCCGAAGGCTGCTGGGAACTTACCGAAAGGTTGGCCAACACGTTGGGGCTCATCGTCTCTCCGGGAGACTTCTACGGCGAGGCTGGATCTCGTCACGTCCGAGTTGCCGTCGTGCAATCCGACGAGGCAATTGAAGAGCTGCGCCAGCGTGCAATCGCGGCCCAATAAGCTGACGCCATGACTCACCCACTTATGAAATTGACCGCGGACCTGATCGACGTTCCGTCGGAGAGCTTTCAGGAAGCCCAACTCGTTCATTGGCTACACGCAGAGTTGAGCGTTGTGGAAGGTCTTGAGGTGATTCGCATCGGTGACAACCTCGTGGCCCGCACCAATCTTGGTCGAAAGTACCGCGTTGCGATCGGAGGTCACCTCGACACTGTTCCGGCGAACGATAACGACCGGGCTCGCTTTGAGGGAGACACTCTCTACGGCTTGGGCGCGTCTGACATGAAGGGCGGGCTCGCTGTCATGATCGAGCTAGCCCGCACGATCATCGAACCAGCAGTCGATGTCACCTACGTCTTTTATGCGCGCGAGGAAGTTGCACTCGAACACAACGGGCTCCGAGAGTTGTTCGCTGAGATTCCCGAATACCTACAGGCCGACGTTGCTCTCCTCGGTGAGCCAACAGGTGCGGTCGTAGAGGCCGGGTGTCAGGGCACGATGCGTGCGCGCGTCACCTTGACGGGTCAGCGAGCTCACACCGCTCGCCCGTGGATGGGCCGCAATGCAATCCACCGCTTGGGGGAGATGTTGGCTGCCCTAGAACAGTACGAGCACCGCGAGCCTGTCATCGACGGCTGCACCTTCCGCGAGGCCATGCAGGCGGTATTTGTCGAAGGCGGGGTAGCGGGCAACGTTGTACCCGACAGTGCAACCGTGACGATCAATCACCGCTTCGCTCCCGATCGCTCGAGTGAAGAGGCCGAAGCGCACATGCGTGAGACCTTGGCGCCGTTCATGACAGAGGACGACACCTTTGAGATCGTCGATCTTTCACCAGCGGCTAAACCTGACCTGCGCCACCCGCTTATGGCATCACTTATTGGACGCAACAACCTGATCGTTCGAGCCAAGCTGGGATGGACCGACGTCGCGTTCTTTAGCGAGCAGGGAATTCCAGCGGTCAACTTCGGACCCGGTGAAGCAACGCTTGCTCACACGAAGAACGAACACATTGAGGCAACGAAGTTGATCGGCACCTACGCAGCCTTGGAAGACTTGCTGACGACGGGCGTGTAACTCCGGTCTCTCCCGTCAGGGCCGATGTCAGTATCGGCGCAGTACGGTAACCACTTTGCCGAACACCTGCACTTCGCCAGCGTCATAGACCATTGGTTCAAGGTCGTCGTTGGCCGGGAGCAGGGTCACGGTGTTGCCCTTGGCTGTGTAGGTCTTGACGGTCGCTTCCTCACCTGGGATTCCGGCAATGACGATCTCGCCGTTGCGGGCGGTGTCGCGACGCGACACGACCACGTAGTCACCGTCATGAATGCCCGCATTGATCATGGACGTTCCGCGTACGCGAAGCATGTACAGCTCTCCGTCGCCGGTGAACTCGGTCGGTAGTGGCATGAGTTCTTCGACGTTCTCGTGCGCCAGCACGTCGGTGCCCGCTGCAACATCGCCCACGAGAGGAACGTGTGTGACCGCGCCACGTTCGATGACCGCACCTGAATTCGGGTCGTATCGCACTTCGATAGCGCGAGGCTTGGCAGGATCTCGACGAAGGTACCCAAGCTTCTGAAGTGTGTTGAGGTGGCTGTGGACCGTAGACGGAGAGGTGAGCCCGACCGCTTGGCCGATCTCTCGAACCGACGGGGGATAGCCACGCTCGCGGTTTTGGGTGTCGATGTAATCGAGGATGCCCTGTTGGCGCTCTGTGAGATTTGTCGTGGCCATGTCGTGCTTCTTTCTGTAGTCGAACAAACTTTCGAAAAAGGGGTTGCGTCGTACGTGTGTTCGGACTATAACTTGGGAACGGAAGTTCGTCAAACACATGTTCGCCGAACATTCGTACCCGGTCAAGGACCCGGCTCTAAATCTGGAAATCAGACGAAATCTGGAAACGGATTGAACCTGTAAACAGAAGGGCTCGGGAGGGTGGCACCGGGCCGATTCTGACCCAGTGTCACACCCCAGGAGAATACTGATGGCCATGACCTTGCGAACCTCACAGCCCTTCCAACCTTCACAGCCCTTCCAACCAACGTCATATCGTCCACGGCGAGATGTCTGCCAGCGAGTAGTGCCCGGTAGCCCAGCTATTGAGGCGCCGGTTGCGACCGTCGGCGGTTGGCGAGTTCGCCCGGTGGCACTCCTGCTCACCGCAGTGATCATCGTCACGGCGGTGGTGGGGTTCGGCAGCGATGCCGCGGCGACAGGGACCGAAGCTGAGAGCCCAGACACGGTCGAGATCTACCCCGACACGATCGAGATGTACACAGTGCAACCCGGCGACACGCTGTGGGAGATCGCATCAGATCTTGCCGCTCCGGGCGAGGATGTCCGTCAACTGGTCGATGCGCTAGAGGAGGTCGCCGGCGGTGCCGATCTCGAGGTCGGCCAGCGGCTCATCATCGATCAGATGATGCTTCGGAAGTAGTGGCTGAAGTGCCTAAGCGCCCGAAACCGCGTCGTTGGGGCGATCGCGTAGGTAACGGTGGAACAAAAAGCCGCCGTCGTGAAGTGTTCGGTTCAAGTGAAAGTGTTGACCGGGGCCATTGTTTCTGGACACCACGATCCTCGGTCCGTTGCCGCCGACGATCGTCGGCGAGCTGGACAGACACCACTCGTCGATTAGGTCCTGGTCGACAAATGCGCCGTTAAGCGTGGGACCGCCTTCCACGAGTACGCATTGGGTGCCATCGTCTTTGAATCCCTCCAGAGCGAGCGGGAGATCCACGGCTGCATCGCCGACAACGCGAACGTCAGCAACGGTGGCCAATTCACTACGGGCAGCTTCGGGAGAGTGAGAATGGGTCAGAATGATCGGCGGCGACTCCGGGTCGAAGACGCGATGGCTTGGGCTGATGTTGAGGCTGCCCGAAACAATGGCGATGCGAGGCAGGGGAGCCTGGCCGTGTTCGCGACGGGTCTGTTGGATTTCTTCACTCGCTTCCGGGGGGCGGTAATTTTCAGCAACCACGGTGCCAGCGCCGACGACGATCACGTCTGCAACCGCTCGGATTGCCGAAAAGACCTGTTTGTCGCCAGATCCGCCCAGCCCTCCAGATACACCGTCTATGGCTATCCCACCATCGATCGAAGAGATCATGTTGCACATGAGCCACGGGCGTTTCACAGGGCTTGGGCGCTGGTCCGAACGGTACAATTTTTGAACGTCCACGTCGTCCACAGGGCTGGGGAAAATTTGTTCCATGGATTGGAACGATACTGGGGCCTCTACCGTTGTATAGGGATGGCAATCGACCGTCACCTGGGGACAACTGTGAAGAAATCCACTACATATCAACAGCTCATCCCCTTTTGTTACACAGGCATGTCTATCTATCCTCCATCTTGCGGCTGGCGCAGCCTTAGGCACGATGGAGTTTCTGCCTTGCTTGAGACTGACCCCAAAGGCTCTGCGCCGGCCGCCTACAAGTCCCCCGGCGCCGTGTTGGGCACGCAAGGAGCACCATGTCTGTAATGTCCTCTCGTCCTGGCGCGACTCTCGATATAGCCCGAACGTTCACGACCGCTGATGTAGATGTCTACGACATGTTCGAGTGGGAGCTCAGGGATGCGAAGATCCACGACTGGAGAACGGGCGAGGTTGCCTTCGAGCAAGCCGGTGTCGAAGTACCCGTCGACTGGTCGATAAACGCATCGAACATTCTTGCTCAAAAGTACTTTCGCGGAACGCTGAACACGCCACAGCGCGAGACATCCCTGCGACAAGTGGCGGATCGAGTGGTCGATACCATCACCACCTGGGGTATCGAAGGTGAGTACTTCAGTAGCGACGCTGAGGCGAAGATCTTCTCCGACGAACTCAAGTATTTGATCGTCTCTCAACGGATGGCATTCAACAGTCCGGTCTGGTTCAACATTGGCGTTGAGGGAGTTCCCCAACAAGCGTCGGCCTGTTTCATCTTGTCGGTTGAAGACAAGATGGAATCGATCCTCAACTGGTATGCCGAAGAAGGAATGATCTTTAAGGGCGGCTCTGGGGCAGGGGTGAACCTGTCTCGTATCCGCTCGTCTAAAGAGCAGCTCAACGGAGGCGGTACCCCTTCTGGTCCAGTGAGCTTCATGCGCGGTGCTGATGCGTCGGCAGGCACGATTAAGAGCGGCGGAAAGACTCGACGAGCCGCAAAGATGGTCATGCTCGACGTCGACCACCCCGACGTCGAAGAATTCATCTGGTGCAAGGCGCACGAAGAGAACAAAGCTCGCGCGTTACGCAACGCTGGCTTCGATATGGACCTGGACGGCGCAGACTCGTTCTCGATCCAATACCAGAACGCAAACAACTCGGTTCGACTCACCGATGAGTTCATGGAAGCAGTTGTCGCTGGCGGGGACTGGAACCTGTTGGCTGTTTCGACCGGAGAGATCATCAAGACCGTTCCAGCTCGTGACCTGATGCGACAGATTGCTCAGGCCGCATGGGAATGCGCCGACCCGGGGGTCCAGTACGACACGACCATCAACCGCTGGCACACCACACCATCGTTCGACCGGATCAACGGAAGTAACCCTTGCTCGGAATACATGCACGTCGACAATTCAGCGTGCAACCTCGCAAGCCTGAATCTTCTCCCGTTCCATCGACCTGAGGAGACCGGCAACTTTTTCGATGTCGACGACTTTGTAGCGTCGACAGAGGTGGTGTTCACCGCCCAGGAGATCATTGTTGGTCGAGCCGACTATCCAACCGAACAGATCGGCATCAACACCCGCCGGTTCCGTCAACTTGGTTTGGGCTATGCAAATCTTGGCGCCCTACTCATGGCCGCTGGCGCTCCCTATGACTCCGATCGCGGAAGGGCGCTCGCAGCGGCGGTAACGGCTCTCATGGGCGGTTCGGCGTACAACATGTCGACCCGACTCGCAGCTCGTGTCGGGGCCTTCGACGGCTATGAGCAAGACTCAGAGAACGTGCAGCGTGTGCTCGGCATGCATCGCAGTGCCGTGAACGATATCGATGAAGATCTCGTTCCAGCCGAGCTCATCGGCGCCGCCCATGCAGCATGGGACGACACCTGCGTTCGCGCAGCAGAACACGGCGTGCGAAACGCCCAGGCCACGGTGCTGGCACCCACTGGAACGATTAGCTTCCTGATGGATTGTGACACCACCGGCATCGAACCAGATCTTGGCCTTGTGAAGATGAAGAAGTTGGTCGGTGGCGGCACGATGCAGATCGTCAACCAGGGCGTGGGCCGAGCACTGTCGCAGCTCGGCTACGACGAAGACCAGGTAACAGAGATTGTTGAACACGTCGACGAGACGGGGTCTGTGATCGGTGCTCCGGGACTTCGCTCAGATCATGTTGCGGTGTTTGCCTGCTCGATGGGTGACAACGTCATCGGTCCCGAAGGCCACATCAAGATGATGGCCGCTGTGCAGCCGTTCCTCTCGGGCGCAATCTCCAAGACGGTCAACACCCCGGAGACGACCACGATCGAAGAGTTCGAACAGATCCTGATCGACGGCTGGAGTCTCGGGCTCAAAGCTGTGGCCCTCTACCGGGACAACTGCAAGGTCGCTCAACCCCTTACCGCAAAGTCAGTAAGCAACGAGGACACCGCCGGGCTGACCGGTCAGCACGTGTTGGTGCCCGCGGCTGTTCCTCCCGTACCGCGACGAGAGCGCCTTGCGAGGTCTCGTTTCTCTCGCACGTTCGAGTTCCGAGTCGCCGATTGTAAGGGCTTTGTAACCGTTGGTGAATACGACGATGGTCGACCGGGTGAGCTGTTCATTCGGGTCTCCAAGCAGGGCTCCACCCTCGCTGGAATCATGGATGCGTTTGCTATCTCGGTGAGCCACGGGCTGCAGTATGGAGTTCCGCTCGCTGCCTTCGTAGATGCGTTTGTAGGTATGCGATTCGAACCCGCTGGCATGACCGATGACGAAGAGATCCGGATTGCTTCGAGCCTGATGGATTATCTGTTCCGGCGTCTCGCTGTCGAATACATGACCCCTGAGGAACGCCACGAGCGCAACATTTTGACGACGGGGGAGCGTACCCAGCCAACGCTGCCCGGTGTTGCTGAAGCGGTCGAACCATCTATCCGTGGAATCGACATACCGAGCGACCCACCATCGGGTCATCTCACAACCGCCGATGCTGCCCAGTCAAACATCGTCGTGAGCGATGCGCCGTTCTGCGGCCAATGCGGAACGCAGATGGTTCGGGCGGGTAGCTGTCACGCGTGTCGTGATTGCGGATCAACATCAGGGTGCTCGTAAGTTGAGTATCACCCCACAAACCATCGCCGTTCAACAGACCCTCCCCGGAACCCGCAGTAGGCTCGCGGTCATGGGGATCCTGCGCTTTTCCTTCGGAACTATGGGCTCGGGTAAGTCAACCCAAGCGTTGCAGATCCATCACAACCTGACCCACGGCGGCCTCAAAGGCGCCCTGTGCTCCATGCTCGACCGCCGCGGTGCGAGGGTGAGTTCACGTCTAGGGGTGTCGGCAGAAGCCGTTGTGATCAGCCCAGATGTTGACCTTCGAGAGGTTGCGGCAAATGATGGCGACCCCTTTGATTATCTCGTGTGCGACGAAGTTCAGTTCTACACGCCCGAACAAATCGAACAGCTAGCCGAGGTCGTCGACTCACTTCGGCTAGATGTGTTCGCATTCGGCCTCCTGACCGACTCTCGCGCTATAGTATGCTCTGGCCCCCAACGCTTATTCGAGCTCGCCGACGTCACCGTG
>CAZHUR010000079.1:0-9042 GCA_964535395.1 uncultured Acidimicrobiales bacterium | reverse complement strand
GTTCGCAAGAAATCGGCAAACATATCGACAGAGAGCGCCGATGGTCAACCCTCCCACGCTGATCCCAGTACCGTAGGTTCGGAACGTATGTCCTTTACAGAACCCCCTGCTCCAAGAACTCCGCCACCACAGGTCTCCGTACCTGGCCGTGTAGCGCGCCGCGAGCAGAGTCCGGACCAGATCGAGCAGATCGACGAGTTGGACAACCAATCAGAAGAGGAGCTGGCGTTAGAGCAGAAGGCCAAGCGCCGCACTCGCCAACTCGCCGTGCTCGCCTGGGTATCGGCCATAGTGCTCGGTGCGGTCGCCGCGTTCTATGCGTTCGGCAACGAAGAAACCGTGAACCCAGAAGAGGTCGATCTTGCGATCGACGGCGCGCTCGGCGAAGCATTTAGCTCGACAACGTTGCCGCCAGATCGCGGCCCTGCGATCTACAGCACGATCTTCCCCTCGCTCGTTTTCATCGAGGTCGGCGGGGATACCACAGACCCAACGTCTGGCGGTTTGGGCAGTGGCGTCATCATCAACGCCGACGGATCGATCATGACGTCGGACCACGTCGTGGCTGGCACCGACGACATCACCGTCACATTCACTGACGGAACCACTTCTAGAGCGGTAGTCGCCGAGTCCATCCCGGAGATGGACATCGCAATTCTCCAAACCGATACTCTCCCC
Source organism: uncultured Acidimicrobiales bacterium (assembly GCA_964535395.1). GTDB lineage: Bacteria > Actinomycetota > Acidimicrobiia > Acidimicrobiales > SHLQ01 > SHLQ01. Next base: position 8,364 of record CAZHUR010000079.1, on the reverse strand, counting down.
GACGTCGTCGTCCCCGCCACCTTCGGCGGATCGCCAGCAATCGGAGCTCGCGTCTACGCAGTTGGCAACCCGTTGGGGCTATCTGGTTCGGTCTCGACCGGAATCGTCTCGGCGACTGGTCGCACCATTGGTCGTGAGGTTGGTGAGCCACTTGAAGACCTCATTCAATTCGACGCTGCGGTCAACCCGGGAAGCTCCGGCGGACCCCTACTCGACGAAAACGCCCAGTTGATCGGGATCGTGACCGCTCTCGTTAACCCGACCGGTGAAGACTTCTTCTCCGGCATTGGCTTTGCCGTACCCATCCAGAACGCAGCAGGAGCTGCGGGAGGTCCCCAACAATGAGCAAGTTTTTCAACAAGTCGAAAGATGATCCGGACAAGGACCTTTTGAGCTCGACGGGAGAGCCGGTCGTTGAAACCGGTACCGAGCTCAGCGACGCATCGGAGTTTCCAGCTGCCGCTCCAACGTCGGTGTCTGCGCCACCACCGCCGCCAGAAGCGCCACCTGCCCCTAGCGCCCCGCCAGCGCCTACAGCTCCGCCAGCGCCTCCGGGCGCTCACGCCGAAGAAGAACGTCCTCCGCTGACGCTGAGCGAAGCTCCCGCCGAGGCCGAGATCTTCCCCACAAAGACCCGAGAAGAGCACATTGCCCTCGAACGTGTGCTCTACGAGGTCAAGAAGGTCATCGTTGGTCAGGACCTGCTGCTCGAACAGCTCATCGTCGCACTCCTCGCTAGAGGTCACGTGCTCGTCGAAGGTGTTCCCGGCCTCGCAAAGACGCTCGCCATCAAGACGCTCGCCGACACCATCGGAGGTGAGTTCCAACGAATTCAGTTCACTCCCGACCTCGTCCCGGCCGACCTGACGGGTACTCGCATCTACAACCAGAAGTCGGGCGAGTTCCAGACGTCGCTCGGCCCCGTCTTCACCAACCTGCTCCTCGCCGACGAGATCAACCGAGCGCCTGCGAAGGTTCAGTCGGCACTGCTCGAGGTTATGCAGGAACGCCAGGTCACGATCGGTCGCGAGACCCACAAAGTGCCCGACCCCTTCCTCGTTCTCGCCACTCAGAATCCAATCGAGTCCGAAGGGACCTACCCACTCCCGGAAGCCCAGCTCGACCGTTTCATGATGAAGGTTCTCGTCGACTACCCAACGCCGACCGAAGAGTTCGTGATCGTCGAGCGGATGACGACAGCGATGGAGAGCGCTCTGTCGGTCATCACCCCCGACGAACTGATTGCGCTGCAGGACGCGGCTGCGGAGGTATACGTCGATCCCGGCCTGATCGACTACGCAGTTCAACTCGTGAACGGAACCCGAAATCCTGCGGGTCTCGGTCTTCATCAACTGGTTCCGTACACCACCCATGGAGCAAGCCCTCGCGCGTCGATCAACCTGATCCTCGCTGCCAAGGCACTTGCCTTTGTGCGTGGTCGCAGCTACTGCCTGGCCCACGATGTGCGAGACCTGGCTCTCGACGTGCTGCGCCATCGCCTGGTTCTGTCATATGAGGCCTTGGCTGACGACGTTCGCCCCGACGACATCCTCGCCCAAATTCTCGCCGCAGTCCCACTCCCCGAGGTGACGGTGAATGAGCGCACAAACACCATCCTTGGCCAGATCTAACTCTCCCACGCCCGAGGCGCTGCTGCAGCGCCTCGACTGGCAGGTTCTTCGACGGCTCGACGGCCAGCTTCAAGGCGACTATCGAACCGTCTTTCTTGGCGATGGCCTCGACGTGTCCGATTTGCGCGACTACCAGCCAGACGACGACGTACGCCGAATCGACTGGAACGTCACGGCACGCATGGATACTCCATACGTACGCCAGTATGAAGAAGACCGTGACATAACCGCCTGGCTCCTCATCGATCACTCGCTTTCTATGCAGTTCGGCCACGGTGGCCGGTCCAAGGCCGAGGTCGTCTCTGAACTCTCGGTCGCGCTGTCGCGAATCCTCACCATCCGAGGCAACCGCGTTGGCGCCATGCTCTGGAGTACCGCACTCGAGAAGCTGATCGAGCCACGCACGGGGCGCCCCCATGTTCTGCGGATCGCCAAAGCGGTCATGACACCGCCAGTTTCGCCGCCGGCCGCTGAGGGAGCGAGCGGAACTCTCGCTCAACTGCTTCTCGCCTCGACGGGCGTAGTGCGACGCCCCTCGCTCGTCTTCGTCGTGTCCGACTTCGTCAGCCCTTCCGGGTGGGAGCCAGAGTTGCGCCGTCTCGGCGTGAGGCACGACGTCGTTGCGATTCGAGTGACCGACGAGCAGGAGAACACGCTGCCCGATGCTGGGCTTGTCGTCGTTCAGGACTTCGAGACCGGCGAGCAGATGACCGTCGACACGTCGAACCCCAAGTTCCGACAACGATTCGCAGATGCTGCGACCGCACGCCAACAACAGCTCCAGGCCGCAACCCAAAGTGCCGGCGTGGACCTTTTTGAGGTGTCGACGACCGACGACCTCGCAAAGAAGCTCGTCGAGATGTCAGCCCGCCGGAAGGCACGCCGCCGATGATCTTTTTGTGGCCCTTTGCGCTGCTTCTCCTCGTTGCTGTGCCACTGCTCGCCTTCGGCTACCTGCAATGGAACCGGCGACGCTCGCAGCGAACCGAGGCCATCTTGGGTAGCGGCTACGTCGACATCTCGAAGAAGTCGTGGACCCGCCACTTCTCCCCCGTCTTTGCCATCTTGGCGTTGTGTGTCATCGTGGTCGGCCTGGCACGTCCTCAAGCCACGATCGAGGTCCCGCGCTTTCGATCGACCGTGATCCTCGCGTTTGACACATCTGAGTCGATGGCCGCTGACGACCTCGAACCTACACGGCTCGAAGCCGCAAAGAACGCTGCCCTCATCTTCATGGAAAGCCAGCCAGACTCGGTCGATTTTGGTGTGGTCTCGTTTGGTTCGTTGGGAGCGATCACGCTTCGGCCAACCGAAGACCGCGATGAGGTAGCTGCAGCTATCCAACGCTTGGAGCCAGCAGGAGAGACCAACATTTCCGAAGGCCTTTTCTCGTCGCTCAGCGCAATCGCTGACGAGCCGATTATCTACCTACCCGATGAAGAAGGAAACGTCGACATACCGCCGGTCGACTTCGGGGCATTCGGTTCAGCGCTCATCGTCCTGTACTCCGACGGTGAAGACACGACCGAGACCGACCCAGCTCCGCTGGCTGAACTGGCTTCACAGGGCGGCATTCGCATCTACTCGATCGGAGTGGGAACGCTGGAGGGAACCACACTCGATCTCGACGGCTTCAGCGTCGGCACCGCCTTGGCCGAGGAAACGCTGATGGAGATCGCACAGATCTCCAACGGTGAGTACTTCCTCGCCGACGAGGGCGACGACCTGAGCAGCGCAGCTGATGTGATCGAGCAAGACCTCACCCTCGAAGAAGAACGCCTCGAAGTTTCGGGGCTGTTTGCTCTAGGTGGGCTGATCTTGCTCGGACTCGCCGGTCTGAACTCAATGCTGACGAAGCGGAGGTTGCCATGACCTTCGCGTGGCCGATCTTCTTTGCGACCCTACTGATACCAGCGCTGTTAGCCATCGCCTACATCATCACGATTCGCAAGCGCAAACAGCACGTCATCGACTACACGAGCCTCACACTCATTCGCGACGCCGACCCCGGAAGTGCGTCGTGGAAACGTCATGTACCTCCGGTTCTATTCCTGCTGTCGCTGATTGCGCTCTCGATTGGCACGACGCGTCCGATGATCTCGACCGAAGTGCCGCTTAGCCGGACGTCGATCATCTTGACCCTCGACGTTTCGCTCTCAATGTGCTCTACCGACGTCACTCCGAATCGCTTGGCCGCAGCCCAGGACGCTGCACGCCAATTCGTCGAGAACCAAGACGAAGGCACTCAGATCGGCATCGTGGTGTTCGGCGGCACGGCTGAACTTGTCGTGCCCCCGACCAATGACACCGAAGAACTTGTCGAGGCAGTCGACAGCTTCACCACCTCGCTCGGAACAGGCATTGGCAATGCCACAATCACCGCTCTCGATGCCATTGCGGGCGTGAACCCTGATGTCGAGCGGGCAACGATCGATCTGAGCGACACCGTCGACCGCGACGCGATCGCCGCTTCCGGCGAGTTCCAGCCAGACATCATCGTGTTGCTCACCGATGGGGCAAACAGCCAGGGCGTCGAGCCGTTACTCGCCGCACAGCAAGCGTTCGACCGCCAAGTTCGCGTGTACACGATTGGTTTCGGCGGCGATCAAATCGCCGAGATGGTGTGCGCCCCAGATCAGATTGGCCCCGGCTCATTCGCCCCCGGCTTCTCCTTCAACGATGGTGTCCCAGACCTCGGCGACGTGACCCTCGACGAGCTACGACAGTTCCTGGTAATCGACGAAGACACGTTGACCCAGGTTGCAGAAACGACCGGTGGCGAGTTCTTCCGAGCAGAGGATTCAGCCCAGTTGATCGATGTGTTCGAGCAGCTGCCGAGCCAGATCGTGTTGCAAGAAGAAGAGGTTGAGATCACGGTCGGCTTCCTGATCGCCAGCGCCTTCTTTATGGTTGCGGCCTACGTGGCAGCAACACTCGTTCGCAGCTAGCCGGGCGAGGTTTCGACGCATAAGGTCAGCGGAATGACCTCTGTCGAGATCCCCCTACCCGACGACTGGCACGTACATCTCCGTGACGACGAAATGCTCGAAGCGGTGGTTGGCTACACCGCGCGACGCTTTCGCTACGCGATGGTGATGCCAAACCTGATGCCGCCGATCATCTCGAGCGCGCAAGCACGTGCATACCGTGATCGCATTCTGGCTGCCGCTCCGGAATCAAGCCCCGATTTCCGCCCGGTTATGGCGCTCTATTGCTCTCCCCTGATCGACCCAGCTGACCTGCGCACCGGAATCGACGACGATGTCATCGCTGCGGTGAAGTACTACCCCGCAGGGGCCACCACGAACTCCGACGCTGGCGGCACCTCCTTAGGTGATTTCGAGGCGATCTACGAGGTGCTCATCGACACCGGAAGCCGACTGCTCGTGCACGCCGAGGCCACCGACCCAGCAATCGACATCTTCGACCGGGAAAGGGCCTTCCTCGAAGATCAACTCGCGCCGACCTGCGAACGCTTCCCAGAACTGGCGATCACCGTAGAACACGTATCGACGAGCGCGGGGGTCGACTTTGTAGCAGCACACCCTCAAGCGGCCGCAACCGTGACGCCCCACCACCTCGCCCGCAACCGCTCGGACCTGCTTGCGCAGGGCATGAAGCCAGATCTGTACTGCAAACCCGTGATCAACTCGGAGGACGATCGCGAAGCGCTGGTGAGCGCGGTCACCTCGGGTAATCCGTCCTTCATGTTGGGTACCGACTCGGCCCCGCACCCGACCACGGCCAAGTACGGCCCCACGGCCAAGGCGGGCGTGTTCAACGCCGCATACGGTCTCGAAGTAGTAGCCGACGTGTTTGCGAGCCGAGACGCCCTCGGCCACCTCGCTGGCTTCGCATCGACCAACGGCTGTGCCATCTACGGCGTAGAAGCGCCGGAGCAGTCGATCAGAATCTCAGCAGAGTCGATCGCACCTGAACTCGCGACCACGCTGTCGACCTCGACCGGCGACGAAGTTGTGCTCTTCGGAACCGAAGAAGCCACCCGGTGGACAATCAGCTGAATGGCCGCCGACACCACGACGACCGCTAAGAAGGATTGGTATCAACCCTTTGGGTATTGGATCGGCGTGATAAGTGCGCTTGGGCTTGCAGCGATCACGATCGTCGAGTTCACGAACTTCGAATTCGGAGCTGAGTGCGACCCCCTCTTCGAACCGACGTCGACAACACTGCTCTACGCTGCTGCTGCGATCGCGACCATTGGTCCAGTCATCTATGCCATCTGGTCGAAGAAGCGACCGGTGATTGCGATCGCGCTGGTGGCAGCAGTGGTCGAGGGCTTGTTCTGGTGGTGGATCTTCTCGCCCACACCCTGTTAGGGCAACCGGGGTTAGATCAGCAAGTTGGTTTAGATGAGTTTGCGAGCACTGGCGCCGAGGCCGGCTCCCGCAATGGCAGCGAGCAACGCTGTGAATGTCGCAGGAGCGACATCAAAGAGGACTAGAAAAGGCCCACTGATGAAGCAGATGCCGAACAGACACCACTTGATCGCGTCGACTCGCTGGTTAACCGCAATTCCCGCAGTTTGCGGCGAAATGTTGATGTGTTCACGTTCGCCGTCCATATGCCAGTAGTACCGTTCCGGGAGTCGGTATGTCAATATGGCGAAAGACCTAACCTTTGCGAGGCCAGCCGCAGCGCACGCTGACCCCGGGCGAGAAGTGTACGAGCGGGGGTGCGTTCGGCTCCGGTAGTCCAGCTGCGGTGACGAGTTCGTCTTCGACGGTTTCGGCAATGGCGTAGTGCAACGGCCACGGTTCGTGGAACATCTTTGCGTAGCTGCGCCACTTCCACGCCGAGCCATACAGCGCCCATCGAGCCGTTAGGAAGCGGTCGAGCGGGCCCTGCTGTCCGTCTGCAAAAGGTTCGCCCACCACGACCTTGACGAGCGACTGAGCTGGCGTTGGCTCTGGGCGCCTGCGGGCCGACACGTACGAGATACGGTCACCTTCGCGCAGTCGACGATCGATTGGATCACCTGCTGGATTGGTTCGTTCGATATCCATATCGGCCCAAAAATACGGCAGCTGATAGCTGGCTCGGGCGGTCACGACCGCAGGGGCCGAAGAGGCTTCGAGCGACCAGAAGTAGACGCCGGGTTCTCCCGAAGGACTGGTTACATAGGTGCGTACGTTGGTCTCAGGAAAGTGCAAGATGCGCTTCATCGAGGGCATCAGGGGGATGTCGACCTTCATAAAGAAGGGGACGAGACCTACCCATGCCGAGCCATCGAAGGTTTCGACTGTGAGCCCGTCGGGTAGCAGCTCTTGAACGTCGGCCGGGTCGTAGCGCCAGTGGAGCATCGTGAGGTCTTCCCACTGCATCCGCATGGGCGTGACGCGGATTCGATGCGGGCACACCTCGGGGTATCTCTCGACCGAAACCATAGAACAGCCACAGTCTAGGTTGTCGTCTGAACCGCCTGCTGACCGACAGATTGAACAAACTGAACAATGCGCTCGGCCACGTCCTCGTACTCTTCCCACAGCACCATGTGGCCTGCATCCGGATACATGTGCATCTCCGAATTCGGTATGGCCGCGTGAAGATCGACGATCTGCTCAGGGCGAACCAGTTGGTCACGTCCCGCACCGATGATCAGCGCTGGCACTTTCATCTGCTGTAGCGCCTCGAGTACGTCGTGCTCTTTGAGAGCTAGCGTCGCTGGCGCTCGTACATCTTCAGGGCATTTTCGAACCGCAGCGATGGCCTCGTCGATCATGTGCAAACTCGGATCCTTCCCAAACACGCTCAAGCCGGTGAGTAAACGAAGACGTTCCGCCTGGATTTGCGTGAGCCTCTCTGGCAGCTTGATCGCCCCGAGCCGGAGGCCCAACGATTGCCGGACCGCGTCTGTAGCTCCCGAACTTGTCACCGACACGAACGAAGAGACACGTTCGTTGAACAACTTGGGATGGCCGGCCGCAAAACCCATCGAGGCCATTGCACCCATGGAGTGGCCAACGAGGGCGAGGACGTGCAGGTCCAGTGCGTTGAACACGTCGGCGAGGTCGGTTCCGAGTTGGGCCGAGCCGTACCCCGCCGTGCCAGCGGTCGACTCGCCGTGGCCTCGTTGGTCGATCGCGACCACGCGGTAACCCGCGTCGACGAGAAGAGGAGCGATCGGCCCCCAGTCGTGATGTGATGCGGTCAGCCCGTGTACCAGCACGATGGTCGGACCGGCACCAACAATCCACACCGCGATCTCAGTACCATCGCCTAGTGGAACGGTCCGACGCTCGGCGTCGGGAAACTGAACCGGTGCGCCGTTGAGCGGATCTGGGTTCTCAGCCCACTCAGCAATCTTTCGTTTGCCAGCGAAGCCGCCAGCCAACAACGTTGCGATACCAGCACCTGGCAGAGCAAGAAGTGACTTCTTCATCATTTCATCCTGTCGTGTTTTGACGTGAAAGCCAAAGGTCGTGCCAGCTACGATCGTACCCATGGCAGATCTCACACTTCCTCCGATCGTTCCAATGACGTCCGCAGCCGATGCCGACGGCGTCTCGACCGTCGTGTGCGACGTGCGGGCATACCTCGATGATCGTGAAGGACGTGACGCCTATGAGGCTGGCCATGTCCCGGGTGCTCGTCACCTCGACCTAGACAATGCACTCGCGGGCGAACCGGGTCCTGGCGTTGGGCGCCATCCGCTTCCCGAGCCGGAGGCCTTCGCCCAAGCGCTAGGAGCTGTGGGTATAGCTCCAGGCAC
>CAZHUR010000078.1:0-9074 GCA_964535395.1 uncultured Acidimicrobiales bacterium | reverse complement strand
CAGCTGCAAAACAATCGGAACGAAAACGCTCTTTTCCTTGGCTGGAAGAATGCGGTGGAAGACGAAGTGCTGCTCGAGGACCTCGTTGGTACCGAGTCCGTTTACGAGACGGCACTCGGGTTTTGTGTCCAGGAACTCTCAGAGGACATCGAGAGCGAGTTGACTGCGTACACAACGATTGAGCCTCGGACCGGGCCGCCGAGCACCTGGTAGAGCGACCACAATCTCACTCCTCGGCAGTGTCCGCCATCATTACTGCTCGCTGCTACGAAGCGTCTTTCCAGACACGGACGTAGTCGACGAGCAAGGTATCTAGTTCGGCTGGACCCCAGTCGGTGTTCACGGTGTATTGCAGCGACATGAAGTGAGGTTCGTTGGTCACGATGCCCGGTGGCATTGTTACGAGCTCTTCGCCGTCGTAGTAGTAGGTCAGTCCACCCTCGTACCAGTGGACAGCAAAGGTGTGCCAGCCGCCTGGATCTGCCCACGCTGGCTCTGGACATGTTTTGATGTGTTCATGGCCGCTCGCACCTTGCCAGTGGTAGCTGGCGCATGGCTGGCGTTCGCGCAACCCTTCCATCACGTCGAGCTCGCCTTGGGTTGGCCAGTCGTAGCCGTTGATCCAGTAGCCGGGCCAGTTGTGTAGGTCGCCGTTGCTGCTTGGCAGATACATCCGGGCTTCGAAGTAGCCCTCGGTGGTCTGGTAGCGGTCCTGGTTTCGAGAGTTCCGGGTGGTCAACTGTGCTCCGACGTAGTCGGCCTGACTGCCGTCCTTGGTCACACAATCTGGGCTCGTCTCCTCTGAGATTGTAAGCCGCAGGTTTCCACCGCTCACCTCGACCTGATCGGCGTGATAGCAGGCGTCTTCGAGGTTGTTTACCGGACGTTGGAATCCGCCATTGTCGTACCAGACCGGTTCCCAGTTGTTGAGGTTGAGAGAGTTACCGTCAAAGTTGTCCTCGAAATCGAGGACCCAGTTGCCGGGAACGCCAACTGGTTGCGGTCCGCTGGGGGTGGGGGCTTGGGTCGTCGACGTTGTGGTCGCAGGTGCCGATGTTGTCGTCGTTGTGGGGGCTGGCGCCGATGTTGTTGATGGCGAACCTGTTGTCGACGGCGGCGTTGTTTGAGTTGTTGATGGCTCAGCCTGTGTTGAGGATGGAGACGATGATGAGGGTGAAGAAGACCGTGGCGAACGGGCCGCACTCGCGGTCTGGGTAGACGAGCCGCTCGTCGATGCCGACGATGTGGTCGAAGTGGTGTTGTTTGTCGTGGTTGCGCTTGTCGTCGAAGCCGATGTCGAGGCCTCGCTATCTGTTTGACTCGCACTGGAGTCATTGGATAGTGGCCCAGACACGGATCTGGCTGAGGAGTCTGGCCCTGCTGTCAACGAGGGCTGATCGGCGGCCGATTCATCAACGAGAGCAAGTGCAGATGGTACCGACTCGTCAGGGGTTCGATCGGCGGGTTCGGTTACTGCGCCCGACCCCGCTCGACTCGCAGCTGGCGAGCTTGACGATGCCCGTGCAGCGATACCGGTTTGTGTTCCACAGGCAGCAGCGACGAGTGCCAACGTGAGGAACATGGGGCCAAATCGCCAAAGTCGCCGCCTTCTTTGAAGTCTCATTTCGCATCTCTCGCCGTCGATCTGCTTTGTAGATCGGCAGATCAGGCGAAAAACTGAAGTGGAGACACCCTCCTGGCTGGGCCAGGAAAATCAGGATATTGCTACCTCTATGGCTGGTCTAAAAAGGGCAAAACCCCATGGTCAGCGCTGAAGAACGCTGACCATGGGGTTGTTGCGGTCGTTACTTCTTTTCGATGTCCCGTCCGGTGAACGCGAGGAGCTGCTCTTGGGGTGAAGCATCATCGGCAACCGGTAGCGGTGGTCCAAACATGTTCGGAGCCCGAAGCATCGAGTCGGGCAGCTGCTTGAGGGCTTCGAGTGTGGAGAGGGTGAGCCTGTCGGGCAACGTGGCGTCGGCCCCGATGGTGTGAGCAATGTCCCAGGAGTGCAAGAGCAGGTCTCCGACCATCAGCTGTGCAACGCCATGCTTGGGCATCGTGCCGAAGCCCTCAGCGGTGCCATCGAGGTCTGCAGAGTCGCGCAACGCATCGAGGAGAGCAGCTCGAACTGTCTCGAAGTCCGCGTCTTCGGGGACATTCGCGCCAAGAGCGTTTGCTCCCTTGAGCTGGAATTCATGTGCGTGGTCCATAACCTCTTGCACACACCACTCATCACACGACGACTGCTTGTCCAGGTCATCGGCGACCACTTGGTTGCTTACCTGCATCCACAAATCGGACACATCCGACCAGTGCTCAACTACATTGCTCATTGGAATAACTCCCCTAGGTTAAATAACTTGTTTAGATCTTAGTCGCTGGTGCGAATCGAAGACCAGCCATGGCAGACTGCCAGCACGGCGAGCTCAGTATCACGCGATCAGGAGCAGGAAATGATGCAACAACCGGGCATATTCGCTCTCGGCTCTCGTGCTCACCAGCACCTGTACTTCACGGTCACGGACCAGGCAGGGTTACACGAGGCAGTCGGCTCGACGCTCGAACTGGTGACAAGCGTTCGCGGTGTCAATGTGGTGGTGGGGTTGCGTCCTTCAATCGCTCACGCTCTATATGCGGAAAGCACCGAGGCAGGGCTCGACGATTTTGTTCCAATGAGCGCCAACGGCGTCACAATTCCAGCCGAGCAGCATGACATGTGGGTCTGGGTTCACGGGCCCGCACCCGACGTCTGCTTCGATGCAACGGCTGCAATCGTTCGTGAACTTGAGCCGGCCGCGACCCTCGATCGTGAGCAGTCGGCCTTCACCTACCGTGACAGCCGTGATCTGACCGGTTTTGAAGACGGCACCGAGAACCCGCCCCTCCACGAAGTAGTGAACTTGCTTTCACCACCTGGTTCGTCGTTGGGCGTCGTGGCGCTCGTCCAGAAATGGGATCATGACTTGCTCAAGATCAAGGAGCTTGCCCCGGACAAGTTCGAAGAACTGATTGGCCGAACGCTACAGGACTCGATCGAGCTCGAGCCGCCGCTGTTGAGCGACCGGTCACATATCTCGCGCGTTGTGATCGAAGATGACGACGGTGAAGAGCTTGAGATGTTCCGTCGTTCGACCCCGTTTGGCAATCAAGAAGAACATGGCCTTGTGTTCGTCGGGTTCGCTCCCGAACAAGAGCGGATGCTTCGAATGCTCCAGAACATGATCGGCCTCGATGACGGCATCGTCGATCACATCAATGACTTTTCGACCTGCGTTGCCAGTGGTTGGTATGTGGTGCCGCCGGTGGAAGCGCTCGCGTAACAGTCACCTCGGTCAATGACGATCCCGGTCATTCCCTCCGAACGCGTACGACTTCGTCCGATCCGCCTTTCCGATGCCCAAAATGTGCAGAAGTACTTTGCTCATTGGGAGATCATCCAGCACCTTTCTGACCGCGTGCCATGGCCGTACCCAGATGACGGCGCCGAGACCTTCCTACGTGACGTCCTCTTGCCGGACATTGAAGCTGGCAAGAACATGGCGTGGGCAATCACTCTCCGAGGAGATGACGACCTGATTGGCATCATCGAGTGCAGGCTTCCATCAGCTGGTGGCGCAAATGCCCCTACTGAGCTCGGAGATCGTGGCTTTTGGATTGCAAAGGAGTTCTGGGGACACGGCTACATGACCGAGGCAATTGTCGCCTTACAGGACTACCTCTTCTTCGAGCTGGGCATCGACAGCCTCAAAGTCACAAATGCGGTGGCGAACAGGGCCAGCAGCAGAATCAAACAGAAGACCGGAGCAACGCTCCTGGGCATCGCCGATATCAAGATCCGAGATGAGGCTGTCCCATTTGAACGCTGGCTTATCACGCGAGAAGCGTGGCAGCGGCACAGACAGGCGTAATTCACGACCCTTTTGGCGGCAAGTTCCGTCAGGATGTAGCATGAAAACAGCGGGAGCTCACAGGCTGCGTTCAACACCAGCCAAAACATCACACCACGCAAACCAGGGAGTAATAGTGGCTCTACATATTCGGACAGGGTGGCTGGCCCTCATGCTCGCAGCAATGTCTGCACTTGTACTTACATTTGTCCTCGCAAGCACAACGGTCGCTGAGGCCCAAACAACCACCGATCCACGCGTCCCCGGATCCGGTTGTTTTGTGGAAGAGTTGCCCGACGGGGGCGCCATTGTCCACTACGCGCCCGGAATCGGGACCTCGGTGAATCTCTCCCTGTCCGGGGCCTGGATCGCAACGCTCGATGTCGACGGCAACCAGTTCGTAGGCCCATCGAGGCAGGCGGACCGCTACGCGTTGATTCGGCGCGACGGTGGCCAGCGAGCCGACTTCCGTTGCGTAGGTGAACCCGAGGTCCCTCAACCTGAACCGGAAATCGTCCCCATCTCTGAGGGCGGCTGCTTCGTCGACCGCGAGGGCGATCGCCTGAACGGCGGTACGGCCACCATTAGGTACCTGGCCGGTATCGGCGATTCGCTGAATTTGCGAGGGAGGAGCAGTTGGATCACAACTCTCGATGTGAACTCCAGCGAGTACGTCGATGACACACCTCGTACCTCGTACACAATCGTGCGACGCGATACACCCGGTGGCACACCGACCTTTTTGGAATGTGGCGAGGTGCCCGAACCGCTGCCTGAACCGGACCCTGGAATTGTGCCCGTGTCCGAAGGTGGCTGCTTCGTGCAACGAACAGGCGATCGCTTCAACGGCGGTACTTCGACCATTAGCTACCTTCCCGGCATTGGCGTTTCGCTCAACCTCCGAGTGAACGGCAGTTGGCTCAAGACACTCGATGTGGACTCCAGCGAGTACGTCGATGACAGACTGGCTGGCTCGTACACAATCGTCCGTCGCGATGCCGACGGCAATACAACATTCTTTGAGTGTGGGGACTCCTTTGACAACGGCGTTGACGTCCGGTGCTTCGTGACCGAAGTAGATCCTGGACGCGTGCAGATAACCTGGCCCGGCGGCGACGACGGCATCATCGTTCTACGCAAAGATGGCCGCTGGTTGGCTACCCCCGAGCCAACCCAAGTCACGTACTTCGACACGAACGGCAGCACGGACAGCGAGTACATTGTCCGCTTCCGTGAAGCCGAAGGTGCCGACTTCGTCGATATCAGATGCATCGGTCAGGGCTTCAACGCCTAGGTCAAACCTGGGGTGAAGTCAGTCAGGTATTGAAAGAGTCGGTCAAGGATGCCTGAGCTGAGCGCGGGCATCCTCGATAGGTTCAAGCAATGTCGGTCGAAGATGCCTACGACGCTGTATCCGAGCTGTACACAGCGAAGTTCCTCAACGAGATAGATAGCGACACGCAGTCACTTCGCTGGCTGCGGCAGTTCGCCGAGCTTGCGGCAACAGAAGGTGGGCTCATCGTCGATATGGGATGCGGGCCCGGCAGCACGGTCAACCACTTGACGACCCTCGGTCTGAATGTCGAAGGCATCGACCTGTCCACCGGACAGGTCGAACAGGCGCGGCTTGCCTACCCACAGCTGAACTTCGCCGTGGGTGACATGACCAGCCTTGAATTCGCCGAGAGTTCGTTGGCCGGTGTCGTTTCGAGACACTCGATCATCCACATGAAGCCTTCTGCGATCGGGCAGGTGTTGCGAGAATGGCGAAGAGTTTTGAGCAACGGAGCTCCAATCTTTCTCTCGTTCTTCGGATCTCGTTCGGTCGACGCACACGGGACTGCCTTCGACCACAAGGTGTGCACCGCGTATGAACTGTTCCCAGCGACGATCGTTGACGCTCTCAACGAGGCGGGGTATGTGAACATTCAGGTCGAAGCAGTACCGATAGCCAAAGGCGGTCGGCCCTTTGACCACACCACCATCCTTGCCCAAGCGGGGGAGCGCCGAGCAGAACCCGCAAAGTCACTTTGAGAATTGCTTAGCGGTCGGGCAGGTCCGCTGCGCGTCCAGGCATTAGCTCGCCAAAAGTAGGCGCATTTCTTTAACCCTCGAATAGTTCGAACCTGAAGTGCACGTCATAGGAGGTGCTATTCGCGTCGGAGTAGTAGGAGCGGACTTGGCGGAGGTCTTGGTTGGTCTCGTGAAAGAACTGATTGACATGGTCCGGGCCGAAGGTCTCATCGGAGCTGACTTTGGCGCTTACTGCGTCAAGGTACTGCTCAGCAACCGCTGGAGTGTGCGGGACTTCGACTTCTTCGGTTGTGGTCCCAACTTCGAAGATATCGATACCGAGAATTTCCTCCTGGTCGGGTGAGCCAAAAGTAGTGACCGGCGCGTAACTCTGGAGGCCGGTACCACCGTTGCCTTGAGTTGACCCTTGAGGCAATCCGCTCGCTATCGCCTTACCCCAATCGCTCGCTATCTTTTCGATATCGCTGCCGAGATCGACCTCTTTGAGGATCAGCAGGACTTCGACGGCAAGACCTTCTCGAATCTCAAACTCCCAAGTGTTGTTCAGATGCCCCATGTTGAACGACTCGTCGGAATCGAAGTTGGCATGGTGAAACGCCGACGTCTGGGCCTGTGGCTCCGAAGAGTAGACATGAGGCTCAGCTTCGACGCGGTCGACCGGAAGCAGTGCAACCAACATGAGCACTTCAGAAGTGTCCTTCCGGTCGGTGGCCTCATTGATGGCGTCAATTTGAGTAACTGAAATGCGCAGAGCCATGTAGTGCAGTCCCACTCTTTCTTCGTTAGGAGAGATGCGTAGTGCACCAGATAATAGCCATCGATCGAGACGAGCCGTCTTGAAATTGGCCCGGCGAACGCCTGTATAGGATCTGACCATGACCAATGGATCGAGTCAGCTTGGCGCGTCGGTGACCATGTCTATGGATGCGCCTCCCGAACAAGTCTGGGCGCTCATAAGCGACATCACGAGAACAGGGGAGTTCAGCCCAGAGACTCTCGATGCCGAATGGCTCGGTGGTGCGACTGAACCAGCGGCAGGCAACCGCTTTCGCGGCCACGTAAAGCGGAACGGGAAAGGCCCGATGTATTGGTCAGAGTGTGTCATCGACACAGCCGAACCCAATCGCGAGTTCACGTTTACGGTTGTTCTCAAAGGCCGCCGAATGAATACCTGGTCGTACAAGCTGGAAGCAAACAGCGATGGTGGCACCGACGTCACCGAATCGTTCGAGCTTCAGGACTCGCTTTCGAATCGCCTGTATTGGAAAGCACTCGGCCCGTTGCGACGCCAGACCAACATTCGCAACATGACAACGACCCTCGAGCGCATCCGGGCCGTCGTCGAAAGCGAATAAGGGGTCGCTGAGCGCGACAAAGAACTCCAGATCTAGGCAACTACTGTCGATCCTTAGATGAGGAAGGAGCGACCAACATGCTGATGCGAATCTGCGGCCTTCTCATCGGGCTTTCGCTCCTGCTCGCAGCGTGTTCTGGTGAGCCATCCCAGCTCGACCTTCTCCAAGAGAATCCCATGGCTAGCCCGACGATCTCGTTTGCCGAACCCACAACGGTCGATGCTGTCCACATCCAACCTGGTGACGACGGCTATGTCTTCTCTCTTGGAGCCCCAGATCCCGGGCCATCAGTGGTCGTCCACTTTGAGTCCATAGCACCCGAGTTGCTCGATCAAGGGCGCGAGGAACTCGTCGAGCAAGCCGAAGCCGCCGGCTTTGACCTAGAACCTGTGGACGGGGAAAACCTCGGATTCGATCCCATAAACGACGCACCAGATGTAGATGCCCAGGTGTGGGGAGGTTCCAACCTCCAGCGAGTTCATTTGTCTGTTTGGGTCTTCGACGATTCGATAGCGGTACGCCTGGTCGGGCCAAATTCGCACGACCCACTGGCTCCCGGCCCACCAACGGGTCTGGACGTGTTGCGAACCCATCCTCTTGCACGCCCACACGTAACGTCCATCTTGGCGAACCCGACCAGGTTTGAAGAGGGCGATTCAGCGAACGGTGACATCGCTCCTTCGCAGGGGCCGAGTTTGTACACGCTTTTTAGAGTGCCTGAACCCGAAAGCATCTTTAGGCGGGAGGGCTTTCAATTCGAGCAAGCGGTAGAGGAACTTCTCGAACAAGCGCGATCCACTGGCTTTGAACCCGAGGAGGTTCTCAACCCAGCCGATGTGCAGACCAACAGCATCTTCGGCACCGTGGCTACCCGCGTCTGGACGGACACAAACGATGAGGGCCTCACGTTTTACCTCTGGGTCGTCGACGAAACAGCCTTGATCGTTGAGCTAGGCGCGACCCCCGATGCCTCCTTCATAACCAAGACATTGGCAGAGCCCGGCAATTCGTAGCAAGCGGTCGCCTTGATAACGATCTTGGGTAAGACTTCTCTCGATGGGATTCACCCGCGAAGAGCTTGAGTCGTTCCGCGACAGCACCGTGCCTGACCTTCTGGGGCCGGGGTTGAAGTTGCTGATCGTGGGAATCAACCCTGGGTTGTGGACCGCTGCTACCCAAACTCATTTCTCGCACCCGGGTAACCGCTTCTACCCGGCCCTCACCCGTGCCGGCGTTATCACCCGTACGATCGATCGGGGTGCCGGCATGACCGCCGACGACCGCCGCCACCTGATCTCTCGTGGGATCGGCATCTCCAACGTTGCGCATCGCACGACGGCCAAAGCATCGGAGCTCTCGGCCGCGGAATTGCGCGAGGGAGGGGAACAGCTTCGAGCACTCGTCGCCACCCAGCAGCCTGCCGTCGTCGCCATTGCCGGGATCACTGCGTATCGCACGGCGTTCAAGAAACCCAAGGCCGTCATGGGTGAACAACCCGAGGACTTTGAGGGCAGCCGACTGTGGGTCGTGCCCAACCCGTCGGGACTAAACGCCCACGAAACGGTCGAAACCCTGGCGGCCGCATACGCCGAACCCGCAGTCGCAGCGGGCATCGAACTACGTCCTCCGAAGGGGTAGTCGGCCGTTATTCACTCAATCAATCTGATCCTCTCGAGAAATTTGCAGCTGGCTGTCGTGCAAATCGCTTCCTCAGTGCTTTCGTAGGTATGAGAAGGTGTGCGAATGACCCTCGATGACGGGTTTGAGCGTTTCGTTCGTTCGAACGAGCCTTCGG
>CAZHUR010000077.1:2417-9108 GCA_964535395.1 uncultured Acidimicrobiales bacterium | reverse complement strand
CTGTTACGAAGAAGACCGGAGACTCCAAAGTCGAGGACCTCTCCGTTTACTCGACGGTCGAAGGCAATCGCCGTGTTACAAAGCGGGCAGTAGGTGACCGAAACCGGGATGTCACCAAACGCGTCGTTGACAATCTCATGAGCGGTCATGATCGCAAGTGGGTAGAAACGGGCCTCGCCATTTAGTTGAACAAGAGCGCCGGGCTCGTTCGGGGCGATCCATTCCGAGGCGAGCGAGACGGTCTCAAAGATCGGTTCGTCGATTGGAGGGATGCCGTCTCGGGGGTCGTTGCTTCGAAGACCCGCAGCAAACTCGTCCCAGTCTTCAACCGTGCGTCGAGTCCAGTCGGTTGGCCAGTTGGTGAAGGTGGCCGGGATCCAGCCGTTCGGGGCCGGATCGACGATTACGTCTACCGCTGCCGGGTCGAAGGTAATGCCGCCGTCGAGGTTGAACGGGCCTTCGAGTGGCGGGTTGAACGTTTCCTTTGGGCCGTCGATCTCTTGAGGTTGACTGCCGTCGACCTCGCCAGATTCCTCCTCGGCAGACTCGTCTGCGGGAGCGGTTGGGTTCTCCGCTTCCGCGTCAGACTCGGCTTCGGCGGCGGTGTCATCACCAGCGGCCGTGGTGTCGGTAGCAGCCGAAGCACAAGCGGTGGCGATAATGGTCGTGGCAAACAGAAGACTCAGGATCCTTTTCACGCAGCACGTAACCAATGTGAACAGGAGTTCATTCCCCCATGGCATTGCCTCGGAGCACTTCATTACTTCTTCTTACTTAGACCCCTCTGATCACAGAATCTTTCGCCTGGGCAGTTACGATGTCGGCCATGGCAAAGACAGTCGACCTTTCGAGCCGCATTAAGGCCGGAGCGAAGGTAAGAGCAACAGTCGACCTGCCCGGCGTTCCCAAGGGAACCAAGGGCAAGGTGGCAATGTCGAACGGAATCACCTGGCTGCGATACTGGGTGCGCTTCGACAATGGCGAACTAGTCAGCCACGTCGATCACAGCGACATCGTCATTTCCCGGGCGTGGGATCAGTTCTTCGCCGAACAAGAGCGAGCTGAAGCCGAAGCTGCTGCGGCGGCGGCCGGAGCCTCGACCGACAGTGGCGGCGGTGGCGGTGCCAGCGCTGGAGGGGACAACGCCTTCGGCGTGCCTCAGTTCCTGCTCGACCGCACAAAGGCTGCGCTCGAAAAAGCCGGCGTGACCCGCTAGGCGCCCCGATCTCTCTTCTCGACTACCTCCCAGCCCCAGGGTCGAACCCTGACGACCTCATCGATGCGTTCATCGACTACGCGGCGTCGGTAGGCCTCGACCTCTACCCCGCTCAAGAAGAAGCCATTCTCGAACTGCTCGCCGGTTCGAACGTGATCCTCGCGACGCCCACGGGTTCGGGTAAGTCTCTGGTCGGCATGGCTGGACACTTCGCTGCGATGGCTCGCGGCGAGCGCAGCTATTACACCGCACCGATCAAAGCGCTCGTGTCGGAGAAGTTCTTTGCGCTGAGCCGCGAACTCGGATCGGACAACGTCGGTATGGTCACCGGCGATGCTGCGGTCAACGCCGACGCTCCGATCATTTGCTGTACCCAAGAGATCCTCGCCAACATCGCGTTGCGGTCGGGATCAGCAGCCGACATCGGTCTCGTCGTCGTCGACGAGTTCCACTACTACTCAGACCCCCAACGTGGCTGGGCGTGGCAGGTTCCGATCCTCCAACTCCCTCAGGTGCAGCACCTGTTGATGTCGGCCACGCTGGGGCCGACCGAGATGTTCGAAAACGAACTGACCGAACGCACCGGCAAACCAACCGTGACCGTGTCGAGCAAAGACCGCCCGGTGCCTCTGGACTTCGGATGGCAGACGACCGCCATCCACGAGACGGTCGAAACGCTCCTCGAGACCGACCGGGCACCCGCATACGTCGTGTACTTCACACAGAAGTCGGCGCTCGAAGCCGCCCAATCGTTCACGAGCTTGTCGATCTGCACCAAAGAGGAGAAAGCTGCAATTCGAGAAGAGGTCGGAGACTTCCGCTTCGACTCACCGATCGGCAAAGACCTCAAGCGCTTCCTCAGCCATGGTGTCGGCATCCACCATGCCGGGTTGCTGCCCAAGTACCGCCTGTTGATGGAGAAGCTGGCCCAGAAGGGTCTGCTCAAGGTGATCGTCGGCACCGACACACTCGGCGTTGGCGTGAACGTTCCAATCCGTTCGGTGCTACTCACTCAGCTGTTTAAGTACGACGGTCAACGGGTTCGAATTCTCAGCGTCCGAGAGTTTCAACAGATCGCCGGTCGTGCCGGCCGCAAAGGCTTCGACGACCAGGGCACTGTTTGGGTTCAGGCTCCCGCGCACGTTATCGACAACCTGACCGCAGAGCGCAAGGCAGCGGCCGACCCGAAAAAGAAGAAGAAGGTCAAGAAGAAGTCGGCACCTGAGAAGGGCTACGCCCATTGGACCGAGGACACCTTCACCAAACTGGTCAACGGTGACCCCGAACCAATGGTGTCGAGCTTTAACATCACCCACCAGATGCTCCTCAACCTGCTCGATCGACCTCCTGTAGCGGGCGACTATCCCCAGCCTGGTGGCTGCGATGCGGTCAAAGACCTGCTGCGAGACAATCACGAAAGCCCCAAAGCACGGCGCAAATATCAGCGTCAAGCAATCTCGATGTACCGCTCATTGCTCGATGCTCAGGTCGTCGAGCACCTCGACACGCCCGACGAAGACGGCAGGCTCGTGCGCGTCACGCTCGACCTGCAGGACGACTTCGCTCTCAACCAGCCGCTATCGCTGTTTGCCCTCGAGGTCATCGAAAACCTCGACCGCGACGCACCAGAGCACGCACTGAACGTGCTGAGCGTGATCGAATCGGTTCTCGAGAACCCAGGTGCGATCCTGGCAGCACAGCTCAACAAGGCGAAAACCGATTTGATCGGCGAGATGAAGCGCGACGGAGTCGAGTACGAAGAACGCATGGAGCGCCTCGAAGAGGTCGAATACCCAAAGCCCCTTCGCGACGACCTCTACGAAGCGTTCAACGGGTTCCGTGCCCGCCATCCGTGGGTCGGTCAAGACAACGTCAAGCCCAAGTCGGTGGTGCGTGAACTGTACGAACGGGTCATGACCTTCGGCGAGTACGTGTCGGAGTATGGCATGAAGCGCAGCGAGGGCCTTGTGCTGCGATACCTCACCGACTGTTACCGCGCCCTCAACCAAACCGTGCCCGACGGTGAGAAGACCGAGGAGGTCACCGACATCATCGAGTGGCTCGGCGAACTTGTACGCCAGGTCGACTCCAGCCTGATCGACGAGTGGGAAAAGCTCATCAACCCCGAACCAGACGATCTCTCTCCTGACTCGCGGTTCTCCATCATTGAAAGCAAACAGCGCGACGTCACCCAAAACGAGCGAGCTTTCGCCGTGATGGTCCGCAACGAAGCGTTCCGCTGGGTCCAACTTCTCGAACGACGCAACGTCGACGAGCTCAGTCGCTGCTCGGATCCCGACCACGGATCAGATCTCGAACGAGCCCCGAGTCCCCTGCGCCCTCGCGACCAGGTATCGCAGTTGGTCGACGCGTACTTCGAGTCCTACGACGGTGTCGAGACCGGTCCTGACGCCCGCAGCCCCGAACTGTTCCAACTTGGAGAGAACGCCGGTGCTGACGCCGAGTTCGCGGCTCAAGTCGCTGCGGACGAGGGCGACGACGTTGTGGCCGTGCGCCAAGTTGTCCTCGACCCTGACCACAATCGCGATTTTGCGCTCACGGGGTGGGTCGACCTCGGTCGGTCAAAGCAGCTCGGCAGAGCGATTCTCGTGTTCGACGCGATCTCGCGAACCTAGAATCGCCCGAGTGAGCGTCCACGTTCTTCACAATCCCACAACGCCCCGTCGCTCACGCGCGGCAGCTCGTGGGGTGATCAGTTCGCTTCGCGCTGAGGGGACACGGGTGATCGACCTGGCGAGGCCATCGCCCGAGGCTGCATCGGCTGCACTCGCCCTCGCTGTCGAACGTGGCGAAATCGAACGACTCTTCATCGCTGGCGGCGATGGACTCGTGCACCTGGCAATCCAGCACGTTGCAGCCACCTCGATCCCGGTCACGATCGTCCCGGTCGGAACTGGGAACGACTTTGTTGCGGCCCTAGACCAGCGGATGTCAAAGACGACGACGAACGGGATCTCCACCGACCTCATCAAGGTCAGCACGCCGGGCGGATCGCAGTCCTGGGCAGCATCGGTGGCGATCGCCGGATTTCCAGCCGACATCAACCAACGAGCCAACACGATGAGCAGACGTTGGGGGTCGAACGTGTACGCGGTCGCAGCTGCCCTGCAACTCCCACACTTTGAACGCCGTACGATCAGGCTGACGGTCGACTCGGAGAAGATCACCACAAACACTGCGATGCTCGCGATCGGCAACACGAGATACTTCGGGGGAGGCATGTTGCCGTGCCCCGACGCACAGCCGGACGATCATCTGCTGCACTTCACGTCGATCGAAGGCGTCGGGCGAATCGGGTTGCTGCCTCACCTTCTCGGCAGAGCGGGCGGCACGGCGGATCGTAAAGAAGTCCGCCGAGAACGGGGGCGGCGGATCGAGATCGAGTCGCAAGGCGAATTGTTCTGGGCTGACGGTGAGCCCGTTGGAACCTCTCCGCTCACCTTTGAAGTTGTGCCAGATGCCCTCAAAGTCGAGCGGGTAGGAGCCGACACAAGCTAGGGTCGGAATTGGCGGAGTTCATAAGGAGAACCATTTATGTCGGATTCAATTATTAGTGGCTTGGCCCAACAATTCGGGGGCGACACAATCGGGCAGCTCTCTAGCCTTCTGGGGGCTTCACAAGAAGACACCGGAAAGGCAGTCGCTGCTGCACTCCCAATGCTCGTCGGCTCGATCGCCGGAAACGCAGATAAGCCGCAGGGAATCAACGCACTTTCGGGAGCACTCGCGAGCGGACACGACGGATCGATCCTCGACATGCTCGGCCCGCTGCTCTCCGGTGGCTACGCAACCCGAGCACTCGGCTCTGATGGCTCTCGCATCCTCGGCCATCTTCTCGGCGAGCAGCAAGGCACCGTCGAATCGTCGGTCGCCCAATTCGCTGGCGTCGATAACGGCCTCGTTCAGAAGCTGCTGCCGATGATCGCGCCGATCGTCATGGGTTACATTGGCAAGAAGGTCCTAGGCGGTGGCCTCGACATTGGCGGACTCAGCGCGATGCTCGGCCAAGAACGCGAGCAGGCAGCCCAGCAAGACACTGGCCTCGGCGCGATCTTCGATGTGCTCAGTGGCAACGGCCGCCCCGACGCCCCACAAGCGGGCGGCGGACTACTCGACGTTGCGGGCGATCTTCTCGGGAGCAGCGCGGGTAAGGCGATTCTCGGCCAGATTCTCGGTTAGCGAACGTGACCCCTGCGGTCGACGAGCTAAAGGCAGCAGGGGTCGAGTTCACCCTCCACCCATACGAACACGATCCGAGTGCCCCCTCCTATGGGCTGGAGGCCGCCGAGGTCCTCGGAGTTGAACCGGATCGGGTGTTCAAAACCCTCATGGCAACCGTGGGCGACCTCGGCCTTGTGGTCGCGATCATCCCGGTAGCCGAGCTGCTGGATCTAAAGGCGGTGGCGGCGATATTTAGCCAAAAGCGCGGCGCGATGGCTGAGGTGGCCGCCGCAGAACGCAGCTCCGGCTATGTAGCGGGAGGCATCAGCCCGTTCGGCCAACGAACGCGCCGCCCGACGGCGATCGACGAGTCGGCGAAGATTGGCGACACGATCTTTGTTAGCGGAGGTCGCCGGGGACTCGACCTCGAATTACAACCGAGTGATTTAATCTCGCTGCTCGATTCTCGTGTCGGTCAACTCACGCGTTGAACCTTTTCTCGCGCGGGTCTTACCAAAATTCGTGAGCATCCACCTCGCCGCGCGGAGAGTGACTAGTTTGTGGGATGGAGTAGGAATTTTGAAGTGGCGGAAGTCCCAAGGAGATCACTCATGTCCCTCAACGAACTCGTTCGCGCACCCGAGAATCGGCTTGCTCGAATGTTCTTTGCCGCAGCGGCTGCATTATTGCTTTTGAGCAGTATTGCAATCTTCGCTCCTCCTCTCGGAGCTCAGACTGAATGCAGTTTGAGCCTCAATCTTGAGGACTCGCGAGTGCTGAACAACGGCGTCGACCTAACGTCTGGACCGTACGCCATTGATCTGGCCGCCGGCACCTACACCGTGATCGTTGTCTCCTACGACAACCACGACACCCAGGTAGGCGTAGGCACCCAGCCGAACGAGCAGTTCAGCATCGTGTTGGACTCCGGATACACCTCGCCGTTGACCACCGACATCCCAGACGATGTCAACACGGTGACGAGTACCTTCACCGGTCAAGAGATCGGGGATAGCACGAGCCTCACCATCGAACACGCTCGAATTGGTGCAGTGAACTCGGTCAGCCCGATGTCGGTCTGCTTCGTCGACGAAGGCCCAGCTGCCGCTGATGGTGAAGCAGTAGCCCCAAGCTGTGACGCAGCAGGCGCCGAAGCCGCTGACGGCGATGTTGGTTCCGGTGACAGCGCGGTTGTTTGCGACGAGGAAGAAGCCGCAGCGTGTGACGCAGCTGTAGCGGAAGCCGCTGACGGCGATGTTGGTTCCGGTGACAGCGCGGTTGTTTGCGACGAGG
>CAZHUR010000077.1:2161-2317 GCA_964535395.1 uncultured Acidimicrobiales bacterium | reverse complement strand
AAGAAGCCGCAGCGTGTGACGCAGCAGGAGCGGAAGCCGCTGACGGTGACGCAGCAGCCGACGATGCAGCCATCTGCGACGAGGAAGACGCAGCCGCAGTATGTGACGCAGCAGGAGCGGAAGCCGCTGACGGTGACGCAGCAGCCGACGATGCAG
>CAZHUR010000077.1:1884-2061 GCA_964535395.1 uncultured Acidimicrobiales bacterium | reverse complement strand
CCATCTGCGACGAAGAAGACGCAGCCGCAGCTGACGAAGAAGCTGCTGGCGACGACGCCGGCGATGAGGAAGCTGCTGCGGGCGAAGAGGCTGCAGCTGGCGACACCGCCGACGGTGAAGAGGCTGCTGCGGGCGAAGAGGCTGCAGCTGGCGACACCGCCGACGGTGAAGAGGCTG
>CAZHUR010000077.1:0-1784 GCA_964535395.1 uncultured Acidimicrobiales bacterium | reverse complement strand
CTGCGGGCGAAGAGGCTGCAGCTGGCGAAGAGGCTGCAGCTGGCAACACCGCCGACGGTGAAGAGGCTGAGGTTATCGACACCCAAGTCCAGGGCACGGTCCAGCTCCCAGCTGCACCACAGGTAGACGGAGCTCAGGTTGACTCAAGCGCTCAGGTCGACTCCGGCGCCGGTACCGCTCAGGTAGCGAACGGCGAACTGGCACTTACCGGTCCATCAGACGCCTGGAAGATCCTGGCGCAGATGGCACTGGTCCTTATGGCGATGGGTGCCCTGTGCATTCGCTGGGGCCGACTCGCATAGCCTCAACCGGCGTAAACCCGCTCGCTCGGGGTAAGGGGGACTAACCCCGAGTTGTAATCCAATCGTTGATAGCCCGGCCGATTTCGGCCGGGCTATCTTCTTGTATGAAGTGAGTTCCCGCAACGGTTACCTCGGTCTGGTTTGGCCAGGTACGGCAGTAGTCGCGTGCAGGACCGGTGAGAATGCTGCCAGGATCGGCGTTGACGAAGAGCTTCGGAACCTCCGACGCCTCGAGCCACTGCCGGTACGTCTCAACGATCTCGTGGGTGTCGGCTGGTGAGCCTTCGATCGGGATCTCCCGGGGCCAGGTCAGGGTCGGCCTCCGGCTCTCCCCCGCTTCGAGGTAGGGACGTCGATACTCGTCCATCTCTTCTGGGGTCAGGTCGCGAAGAATCGACGCCGGCAAGATCGCCTCGACGAACAGGTTCTTCTCGAGGATCATCTGCTCACCACCCTCTGAGCGCATCGACTGGAAGATGCCCCGCGCTGCCTCTGGCCAGTGCTCCCACGACCGCACCGGGCCGACGATCGCCTCCATGTAGGCAATGCCTGCAACGGCGTCTTGATGTCGGTACGCCCAATCGAACCCAAGTGCAGAGCCCCAGTCGTGGATCACCAGCGTCACCTTCTCGGTTACCCCGACCGCCTCGAGGAAGCCGTCAAGAAACTCTCGATGTTCGACGAAGCGGTAACTGTCAGGTCCTGGGTTCGCGAGCTTGTCGCTGTGTCCCATGCCGATGAGGTCGGGGGCGATGCAGCGGCCCAGATCGGTCACCTCGGGCATCACGTTGCGCCAAAGATACGACGAGGTTGGGTTGCCGTGGAGGAACACGATCGGATCGCCCGACCCCTCCTCGACGTAGGCCATCTTGTGCCCGTTCACTTCGACGAACTTTCGATCCATTGCGATCCCCCTAAGGACTCAACTATTGGCTGTTTTCGCTGGCGGCTGGTCTTGCTAGCGGCTAGGAAAACGCGGTTGCGGCTTCGCCGCGGTATGTCACTTCAACGCTGTCACCGGGAGCGCTCAGGTCCCGGGCTGAAGTTCTCACAGTCAGCTCGCTTCCAGACACCTCGACAGTAACCATCATGTCGTGACCGTAGTACTCGGTACGCAGCACTGTCGCACCGTCTCCGGCAGCGAGCGAAAGATCTTCGGGCCGAATGAGCACGTCGACCGCCCCTTGGGCCGATTCGACGAGGGGCACCGTGCCGATCGTTGTTTCTGCGGTCATGCCGTTAGCGGTGCCGTCTAACACGTTGATATCGCCCACGAACGAGGCGACCCACCGTGACGCCGGCCGCTGGTAGATGTCGCGGGGCGGACCGAGCTGTTCGATGCGCCCGTCGTTCATGACCGCCACAAGGTCGCCTAGGACAAAGGCTTCGGCCTGATCGTGGGTGACAAAGATCGATGTGATCCCAAGCGTGGTGAGCAAGCTATGAACCTCGGTGCGCACACCGACACGCAACGCCGAGTCG
>CAZHUR010000076.1:3230-9250 GCA_964535395.1 uncultured Acidimicrobiales bacterium | reverse complement strand
GCCGAGTAGAGCGAGAAGGATCACCGCTGCCACTAACAAAATGCGGCCTCGACTTGGCTCTGGGGTTGGTTCGGGCAGCGAGATGAGATCACTCTCGACAAGGTCGAACACCATGACCTCGGAGGTGATCGATTCCAACAATGCTGTGGCGCCAGGAGCCTTGGGGTCGATCGAGCGGGCTTCAGCTTCGAAGAGTTGGCGGAGTTCGATATCGAGTTGATCGTCGTTCATTACTCGGCTCCTTCGTCGGTAGATGGCAGTGCCGCACGCAGGCGTGTGCGGGCTCGTGAAAGTCGGTTGCGTGCTACCTCGGGCGAGACGTCGAGCACCACAGCGATCTCAGCTGGCTTCAACTCCTCGACTCCTGCCAGCAAGAGGATGTTGCGGTCTTCTTCGCTCAACGAATCGAGCGCATCTCGCAACGGCAGCATCGTGTCGGCGAGCTGAGTTGGCTCTGACGATCCTTCCCACTCGCTCACCAGCTTGTCGTGCAGCGCCGTCCGGCGAACGTTGCCCCGGCGATGGTTTGCCAGCGTGCGTCCCGCAACTCCGTAGAGCCACGGCAACTCGGCGCCCGCAGGCACGTCTTCGAGGCGACGCCACGCCGTCGCAAAGGTCTGCGCCGCAACGTCGACGGCGTCGGTGTGCGAGGCGCGTCGTTCGAGATAGTTGACGATCGCCTCGAGGTGCGATTCGTAGAGCTCGGCGAATCGAGCTTTGCGTGCGGTGGTCGTGCGGTTCATAGTCAAGAAAGTTCGAGGCTGTTCACCCCGTACTCACTAAGTGTCCACCACACCGCCGAACGTATCAGGCTCGATCCAAATGACGAATCAGCCAATCAGGGCTTGACGAAGCTCAGCAATCCAGCTGTTGGTGCTCAGGTCGAACGCCGCGAAGTCTGCGTGAAACTCCCAGTACGAGAACGGGATGTCGAGCCGGTTTGCCTCGTCGACCACGGTCGCGGTCCATTCGGCACGATCGTCGAGCGGCACCCGGCCCTCACCGTCGTAGGCGCCGAACTCGCCAATGTGAATCGGCACTCCGGTTCGATCCGACCATTCGTCGGCTTCCTGCACCCAGCCACGCAACGAGTCCTCTGCGGTACTCACCACGTCTTCACAACCACGCGCCGTGCTGCAGACCTCGAAGTTCGAGAGCAGCAGCGGTTGCGCGTTTGGGTGAGAGTTCATCAAGCCAAAGCCGGTTGCGCTTCGTGGACACTGCGAAAGATCGATGGTGAAGCTCTGCGCTTGTGCGCCAATGTCGATACGGGCTTCATCGAGTTCGTCGCTGCCGGGAGTTTGGCAACCAATCTGCAGGCTCCCCACGCCCGATGCATCAAATCGAAGTTCGGTGAACCCAACAGCGCTCCCGTAGTCGGCGCCAAAGCCAGACCATTGTCGTGAATAGTCGACCCGCAGCTGACCGTTCTGAATAGAGGCTTCGCTATCCCAGGACGAGTCAGCAAGACCGCTCCCCAAGCCGAAGGAATCGGCGGTCCAGTCAACTCCAAAAGCCGGGGTTGGGGTGACCCAAGGGGCTCCTTGGTGGGTGAAATCGAACGGCTCGTACAGATGCACGGTACTGATCAGATAGTCGTCGTTTGGAAGAACCATGTCATCGAGAAACTCGATGCTGTTGAAACCAACCGGCCCGACCAGAACTGGCCGCGTCGGGTTGCTCTCACGCACAACCTCTAAGAGATCTGCGAGAAGATCGTTCCAAAGCTGCGGCTGGGCAGTGAACTCTTCATTGGGTTCGTTGAAGAGTTCGAACACCACGTGATCGCCAGCGTTCGCGTAGCGAGGGGCGATCTGTTCCCACATCCCAATGATGCGGTCCCGGTGTCCAAGCGGATCGAGGTGTGCCTCGTCGTAGTGATGCATGTTCACGATGACATCAGGTCGTTGGCTTCGGCCTGGTCAATCGCCCAGTCAACCCGCTCCCAGATGTTCGAATAAGGCTGGCCCACAATCGTGGGATCGACTCCGTCGGGGATTGTGTAGGGCGCAGTCTCGCTCGCGTAGGCAGCCCAGCTCACAGGCAGGCGCACATGGTCGAAACCAGCGTCGGCCACGATACGAAAGTACGACTCGTCGAGACCCGCACCCCAGTCCCCTTCTCGCGGAGCCTCGAGCGAGTTGCCAAAGTTGATGCCTTGTCCAAGCGCTGCGCTTACTTGAGCTGCTGAACGTCCTGGCGAGTTGTTGGTTGCAGACCTGGGCTCGGTCGTCGAGGTCGTTGTTGGGGCGGTTGTTGTCGGGCTAGGTGCAACGACCTCGTCTGAACTCTCCGAAGTCAGCTCGTCGCTGTCACGGTCAGCATCGTTGCGAGAACCGCTGTTGGAAGCGGCCTCACCCGTGTCGGAGTCTGCTTCGTCGGAACCATCACTGCCGTCGGCATCGTCAGAATCGTCGTCATCAGAATCGCCAGCGGTGGAGCCGCTTTGCTCTCCATCGCTTTCGTCACTGGCTTCGTCGTCACCTGTTTCGCCGGGAGCTTCGTCGCCAGCGGAAGCTGCTTCGCCGTCTTCACCTGCGGCCGCGTCGCCGGAAGCCGGGTCATCGGCGTCGGCCTCGACTCCGGTCAGGCCGGTGGTGGTTGCGGGCACGTCTTGGCTCCCGCACGCAGCCACCAGCCACACGCAAAAGAGAAAGGCGGTCAGCCACCGAAGTCGAATCATGGGCTTTGAGTGTAGGGAACGGCTCGCTCGATCCTCTCGAAGGTACGGTGGAACTATGTCGCAGCTGCCATTGTCAATCCTCGACCTATCGCTGGTCGTTACCGGCGCCACGAGCGCCGATGCACTCGCCGGCACCACCCGTCTAGCGGTTCGAGGCGATGAGCTGGGCTTCGAACGCTTCTGGGTCGCCGAACACCACAACATGGGCGCGGTGGCAAGCACCAACCCACCAGTTCTGATTTCACACCTTGCCGCGCGCACTTCTCAGATGAGCATTGGCTCCGGCGGGGTGATGCTGCCCAACCACGCGCCGTTCGTTGTGGCCGAACAGTTTGCGATGCTCGAAGCGCTGTACCCGGGACGAATTGATCTCGGCATTGGGCGAGCGCCTGGCACGGACCCAATGACCATGCGAGCTCTACGTCGAGGCACGAGCCCGATCGATGTTGACGAGTTCCCCGCCCATGTCCTCGATGTAATGGGTCTGCTGGGCGACGTGCGCTCCGACGAAGGCATGCACTCCCAGGTCAAGGCAACACCCAACGCCCAAAGCCGCCCGACCGTGGCTTTGTTGGGTTCGAGCGGCTACTCGGCCCAGCTCGCCGGAATGCTCGGTCTGCCCTTTGGCTTTGCCCATCACTTCGGGATGGGTGGCACAAGCGAGGCCGCCGACATCTACCGTGAGCACTTCACGCCGTCACCGGTACTCGACTCGCCACATCTGATCGTCACCGCAGTTGCAGTCGCTGCTGAAACCCGAGAAGAGGCCGACCATCTGATGGCCACGCACCGCCTGTTCAAATACGGGATCATCACAGGTCAGCGCTTTGGTGTGTTCACCGCCGACGATGCGGTCGACCATCCGGCATACGCCGACGCCCAACGGAGCGACAACAACGCAATCTTCGGGACGGCCGACGACGTGGCCGAAGGACTCGAGAAGCTCGCCGCTGAGATGGACGCTCAAGAGTTGATGATCACCGTGCCAATCGCCGACGTCGACAAACGCGTTGCGAGCCTCGAACTCACCGCAGAAGCATGGCTGTGAGCGAACCAACATCTGATACCTACACCCACGGCCACCACGAGTCGGTCGTAAAGTCTCACGCCGAGCGTGACGCAACCGACTCGGCCGCGTTCTTACTCCCCCACCTCAACTCTTCGATGCGCCTGCTCGACATTGGATGCGGGCCAGCGACCATCACCTGTGATCTCGCCAGGCACGTTAGCGAAGTCGTTGGCGTCGAACCGGTGGCCGACGTTCTCGAAACGGCCCGCGCAAACGCTGCTTCTCGTGGGGTCACGAACGCGACCTTTAAGGTTGGCTCGGTGTACGAGCTGGACTTCGAAGATGACTCCTTCGATGCGGCATACGCCCATCAGGTTCTTCAGCATCTATCCGACCCCGTCGCCGCGATCGAGGAGATGGTTCGGGTCACCAAGCCCGGTGGCGTGGTCGCCCTCCGCGACGCTGACTATCGCTCGTTCGCCTGGCACCCCCAGCCTCCCGAGCTCGATCGCTGGATGGATCTGTATCAAACGGTGTGCCGCACAAACGACGCCGAACCAGACGCTGGCCGATACCTGCTCGAATGGGCACTCGAAGCTGGCGTCGATCGGAGCGCGATCACGACCACCTCATCGACGTGGCTCAAGGACTCGCCCGAAGCTTGCGCTGTGTGGGCCAACACGTGGAAAGACCGCGCCCTGCACTCCTCGTTCGCCAGCCAGGCCGTCGAGTACGGGTTGACCACGACCGAAGAACTCGAAGAGATTTCGACCGCCTGGGCCGAGTGGGGTCATCACCGAGCCGCGTGGTTCATGATCCCCCATGGCGAGTTACTCATTCGGGTGCCCTGAGTTTCGTGGTTCGAGTTCCACAGCCCGAAGAAAAGGGCGAAAGTTTGTAAGGAACGCAGAGTGTCCGCGTCTGATTAGTTAGGACAAGCCAAGGACCACCGTTGGGGACAAGCCAAGATCAGCACCACCGCGAAGTGTTCGCAGAGTGGATGACCGAGCACAAGGGGATCGTGTTCAAGATCGTGCGCGGTTTCACGCTCGAACCTAGCGACGCTGAAGATCTCACTCAGGACATCATGCTGGCGCTGTGGCGATCCATACCTTCGTTCCGCGGCGACGCGAAGCCTTCCACTTGGATCTGGCGGATCGCGGTGAACCAAGCCATTGGCTGGAAGCGCACTGGAGGTCCTGAGCATTCAGCACTTGACGACCTCCCCCTTTCGTCTCAGCCATCTGCCAACAGTCGCGCCGACGACGGCCTGGCGGTCGACCGCATCTACGACGCTGTCCGAACGCTCACTCCATTGAATAGAGCACTCGTCATCCTCGCCTTCGAAGGACATAGCTATTCGGAGATCGCAGAGATCACCGGCATGACCGAAACCAACGTCGGGGCTCGATTGAGCCGAGCGCGCACACGTCTTTCTCAAATCTTGGAGGTAACCCGATGAACGAAAACAAACCAACCGAGAACGGCTTCGGACCAAGCGATCCACTTCGCGCCGCTTGGGCATCCCAATCCGAGAGCGGTCAGACACCTCAACTCATGCTCGACGCCGAGAACCTGACAGAGTCGGTCGTTGAGGCGTACACAAAGGATCGCCGACGCCTGGTCAGGCTGAGCATCCAAGAACTGCTTCCCGGAATCCTTGTAGCAGGTGTGTTCGTGAGCTTCGCGAACGAAGCAGAGCGTCCAGTGGCGAACTTTGTGGCGGCAGCGCTCGTGCTCACCGCCGTTGGGTTCCTTGTAGCGAGCACGATCATCCAAGAGCGAAACGACCGGCGATGGGGTTCTTCGGTTCGAGATCAATTGACTCGACGAGTCGACCAGGTCGAACACTTCGCATGGATGTACCGCAACATCCTGTGGTGGTACATACTCCCGATCACCGTGGCGATCCTGCTGGTTCGCTACGGAGTCGGCGGAGGGCCACATCTCTTTGACGCCATCTACTTCCCGCTCGTCTTTGGTTTCGTGGCTGCCATGTACTGGTGGTACCGCAGGCTTGGCCGAAAGAGGTACGAATCCGAGGTCGCACGACTCCGACCCCTACTCGACGACTTCGACAAAGAGAACTGATGACTATGAAACGCAGTATCTGGATTCTGGTAATGCTGGCATTGGTTGCGGCTGGTTGTGCGAGCAGCAGCCCCGAGGCTGCCCCGGAGGCGTCGGAGACTACGACGACTACGGCGCCTACCACTTCTTCGACATCGTCGGCTCCCGACGAACCTGCCGTGGAAGAGAGCAGCGATGACGCAGATACCTCGCCGGTTCAGGCGCAACTCGATTGGGTCGTCAGCGGGCTCAGCGACC
>CAZHUR010000076.1:0-3130 GCA_964535395.1 uncultured Acidimicrobiales bacterium | reverse complement strand
GATACCTCGCCGGTTCAGGCGCAACTCGATTGGGTCGTCAGCGGGCTCAGCGACCCTGACCTACTCACCGTCGAAGCCGTAGAAGAACACTTCAGCCCGGCGTTTCTAAATCAGGTGCCCGCAGCTCAGATTTCTCAATTCGCTGCGTCGCTCGCCAGTCTGGCCGAGCCGCCCTACACGGTCGAACAGTTCGACTCCGATGAGGCCGGGCTGTCCGGGCAAGGCCTTCTTCTCGGTTCCGATGGCCGTTCACTCACAGTCGATATTGCAGTTGGAGCCCGCTCTCCGAACCTGATCGAGGGGCTCTTTGTAGGTCCATCCGAATTTGAGTTCCCAGAGTTCTCATCTGTGGAGGAGATCGACGTGGCCCTGGCCGAGTTTGGCCCTGGCTACTCGCTCGGCGTCTACGAAATCGTCGGCGACGAATGCAACGCCGTCCACGAAATTCGCCCCGGAGAGCAGATCGTTCTGGGATCGGTGTTCAAACTCTGGGTGCTAGCTGCCCTCGCCGACGAGATTGCAAATGGGCGGGCGACCTGGGACGAGACGGTGATGGTCACCGACGAGCTACGAAGCAGTCCCGACGGTGAAGTCTTCCCCTTGGAAACCGGAACCGAAATCAGTCTGCAGCGCTTGGCGGAGTTGATGATCTCCATCTCCGACAACACAGCCACCGACCTGCTCATCAACCGATTGGGACGCGACACGGTCGAAGCAGCGATCGGACGATCCGGAGTGGCAGATCCGTCGCTGAACGTGCCGCTGTTGTCGACGAGCAACCTGTTCACGTTGAAATTCGCTCCACAAGAACCCAATACACAGGACTACCTCCCCCTCGACGAGCCAGGTCGTCGCAGCCTCTTGGAGCAGCTAGATGCGAGCGTGATCCCGTGGCTAGGTCTCGACCCTGCCGACCTGGTCGGGATTGAGAACGCTGACGGTGTTCCGATCGACGAGCCGCGAGACCTCGACCTCGAATGGTTCGCCACCGCAGACGACCTCTGCCAGACATTCGTTCACCTCGACGACTTGGCGAATACCGATGGACTTGAGCCCGTGGCCCGGGCACTAGAGATCAACCCTGGCGGAGGAATTCCATTCGACACGAGTCGTTGGCCGACGATCCGTTTCAAGGGTGGGTCAGAACCCGGAGTAGCCGCCGGAGCATGGTGGCTTGAGGGAGCCGACGGTGAACAGTTTGTCATCGCCGGCGGTGTTGCCAACCCAGACGCTGCACTTGACGAACTCAACGCAGTGCTCACCTTGGCGTCAGCGGTCCAACTCGTCGAATAACACCCGTGAGCTCTACCCCGCTAGGTCGCCCACCACTGTTCGCACTTGGCGAAGCGCTTCAGCGAGTTGGTCGGTGAGCACGGTCAACTCGGTCTGAGCCACGTCAACCTGCACAGGGACGTTGAGGTTCAGGGGAACCTCAGCCTGCACGGGCACCGTCTCGTTGAGTGGAACATCGACATCGAGCTGGATTGGAACGTCGACATCGACCGGCACGGTTACGTCCACGGGTACTGAAAAGCCGATACCGGTATCGATATCGATCGTTGTGTCGACCGACTGGTCGATGTTGATCGTCTCATCGATCGGGAACGAGAAGTCTCGATCGATCACGATCTCGGTGTCGATCACCACGATCTCGTCGACGGCAACAGCAAACTCGAGCGAGCTGTCGGAGAATGCTTCGAGCTCGGCGATTGCCTGGTCGAGTCCTTCGGAGATCTGCGGCTCGAGCTCTCCCATCTGTCGCTGAAGTTCAAGCACCTGTGCACTCACGATGGCGTTTCCGGCCGCGCCTTGCTCGACACGCTCAATATCGGCGCGCGCGTCTGCCATTTCGGCGCGCGCGTCCGCCAGGTCGTCCTGGGTCGCGTTCAGAGAACGTACGACCAGTCCCAGGGCGACGAGCACCCCGACTAGAACGATGCCGAGAACGACAATCGCGGTCTTGAACAAGCTGTCTTCACTCATGGGATGCTCCCCGGTGGTTGGTTCTGCAGTTTCTGGGATTGCTGGAGTTTCTGGTGTGGTTGGAAGTTCACGTTCGTTCTCGCCGCCGTCGTCCTGGCCACCATCGCCTTCTCGGCGCGTGAGAAACGCTGCGAGTAGGCCGACTGCGGTGAGGGCTGCTGCGGCGAGGAAGGTCTCCGAGATGGCTGTTGCTGTTAGCTCTGCGGCAGCTCGGGTTACGGCCTCACCAAAGTCGGGATCGGTGATCGACGGCAGTTCGAGGGTTCCTCGCAACTCGTTGAACCGCGCCAGCCCCCAAGCGGTGAGTGCGGCCAGTCCAACGCTAAAGCCGACGAGCCGAACGATCATGACGATTGCGGCGGCAGCGCCCCGCTGGTGTGGCGGCGATGCATCGACGACAGTTGCGGTGGTCGGCGCAAACACCAAGCCCAGGCCAGCGCCCAAGAGCGCAAGCTGAGCTGCGCCGACGAACAGGCTGAGGTCCGGGGTCCACGTGAGACCCATCAGCAGGAGAGCAATAGAAGCTGCACCCATGCCGAGGATCGTCGGCAATCGACTGTCGACGCGTTCGGCGAGTCGGCCGCCGTACCACGACGCGATCGCCATAGCGGCGGTGAGTGCGGCCAGCACTTGACCGGCGAGCACGGCCGAGCGTTCGAGGTCGAGCTCGATGGCGTTGACGAAGATCGGCACGTCGACCATCGCGATGATGAGCGCCGCGCCAACCAACAGGTTGACAAAGAGGGCAATGCGTAGGTTGCGGCCGGCGAAGAAGGCCGGGTCGATGAGCGGGTCGTCGGTCTTGCGCTCGTGCATCACGAACATCACGCCGAGCACCAGCGCGACCGGGAACAGCAGACGGAAGTCGAAGCCGCTTCCTCCTTGCAGTTCTTCGAGGCCGGCGACGCTTTGAATCTCGGCGTTGCCCAGCAGGGCGAGGTCGAGAACGATCAGAGTGAGCGACAGGAGGATCGCACCAGCCCAATCGGCACTGCGTTCGGAACGCTCGGCCGGGAGGTTGTCGTCGACATCTCGAAGCGCCCACCAGACCAGCGCAAATCCGACAATCCCGAGTGGGATGTTGAGCCAGAACTGCCAACGCCAATCGAGGAAGCGAACGAGCGCTGCACCGTAGAGCGGCCCCCAC
>CAZHUR010000075.1:0-9251 GCA_964535395.1 uncultured Acidimicrobiales bacterium | reverse complement strand
TTCTTGAAGAGTGCGCCAGCGATTCGCAGGATGCGGTTGAGAACAGCCCCAAATATGAGAAGAGGGCGAGTTCGGCGAAGTGCCAAGAACCCCACGATGAGCAGCACGACACACATCACGCCGGAGGCGACGGCGATTGGGGCCAAGCCTTCTGGAATTGGAGCACCGAATAGCGCAATCGTGATGCCGACCGCTGGGATAGCCGCTAGAGCAGCGGTCGAAAATACCGATGTGGCTGCGAGAGCCCCGGCGGCCTGCGATGGCTGAACGCCGCTGACCGACAACATGCGGTAGAGAGCAGCCCCGCCAGCGGCGGCGCCACCACCGCCAGGAACGACGCGACTGATCGAATTCGATGTGAGCTGGCTGGTTGCTGCGACAAACCACGAAACCTTCGGCAATAGCACTTTGATGAGCCACCACAGGCTGGCAAAGCTCGCTATTTCGGCGGCGAACATGGCAACAAACCACCACGGTTCGATCGAGCGCAAACGTTCGGCGCTGCTCAATACCTCGAGAAGGCGATCGATGAGCTGAGGTGCCAGGAAGGACAAGCCAATGATGATCAGAGCAACGAGCACGGCTCGGCGGACCGCACCACCGATCAGATCGAAATCTTGCGCTGAAGTTTCAGAATCGACCGGTGGCTCAACGTGGGAGACGTCCGCCTCGTCGCGGCCCGCAGAGTCGATAGGCATACCCACGATCGTACAACTGCGGAGACGCCGTCGTAGTAGCGGTTCCGATAGTCTCCAGATAATGGCGTCGACCTCACCTCAACCTGAGCGCGGCTGGTTCATTGCATTTGAAGGAGCGATGGCTCTGGCAAGTCCACCCAAGCCGGCTTGCTAGCAGAACGACTTGGAGCTGAGCTCACTCGTGAGCCTGGTGGCACTCCGATAAGCAACAGAATTCGAGAGCTCGTTCTCGACCGTGCCCTCACCGAGTTGACCAACCGAACCGAAGCGCTCCTGATGGCCGCAGCGCGGGCACAACATGTTGAAGAGCGAATCCTGCCCGCGCTCATGGCGGGACGCCACGTCGTGTCCGATCGCTTTGTAGCATCGTCGCTTGCGTACCAAGGTGTAGGCAGAGGCCTTGGTGTCGAGGTCGTGGGCGACCTAAATGCGTTTGCTACCGGTGGCCTGGAGCCAGACCTCACGGTTTTGCTCGACACCGACCCAACCGCCGCACGAGGCCGTCTTGGAGATCAACTCGACCGGATCGAAGAAGCGGGCGAAGACTTGGGCCGTCGGGTGGTCGAAACGTATCGACAGTTCGCTACAGCGGCGCCTGAGCGATGGCTCGTGGTCGATGCGAACGGAAGTATCGAAGAGGTTTCTGAACGTGTGTTGCGGGCTGTGAGCGAGCGGCTCGGGCTATGAGCCAAGTCACTAGCTCAGCCAGCGACATCACCGACCCGTTCGGCGACATCATCGGCCAGCAGGCAGCGATTGAGCAACTGCGGGCAGCGGTTCTACATCCTGTCCACGCCTACCTGTTCCTCGGGCCTCGGGGAGCTGGAAAACGTCGGGCTGCGGTTCGCTTCGCCGGCGAGCTCATCGGAACGCCCGATGATCGCCAACGCAATCGTTCCCTTGCGGTTCGCGAAGAACACGCTGACGTGATCGTGGTTGAACCAGCTGGCAACTCATATCTCATGGAGGAGGCCGATGCGGTGGTTGTTGAGGCCTCGCGTTCACCGATGGAGGCGGGCAAGAAAGTGCTGATCCTCGATCGATTTCATGATGCCGACGATCGCATAGCGGCAAACCTTTTGAAGACGATCGAGGAGCCGCCAGGGGCAACGGTGTTTATCTTGTTGGCCGAGCGCGTTCCACCCGAACACATCACGGTTGCGTCACGTTCGGTCACGATCGAGTTTCCTGCGGTGGCCGAGGACGAGATCCGTCGAGCGCTGATCGATCGGGGTACCCCACCTGAGCTTGCGGCGACCACGGCCCAGGGAGCCCTGGGCGATGTCGATCGTGCCGAGCTTCTGCTCACCGAT
Organism: uncultured Acidimicrobiales bacterium; assembly: GCA_964535395.1. Taxonomy (GTDB): domain Bacteria; phylum Actinomycetota; class Acidimicrobiia; order Acidimicrobiales; family SHLQ01; genus SHLQ01. Next base: position 7,240 of record CAZHUR010000075.1, on the reverse strand, counting down.
CCCGCTTTTGTTTCTCGGCGCGACCTCTGGCTCAGCATTCCCGATCGACTCGACGGCACAGGAGCCGTTGTGGGCACCCTGGTCGGGGAGATTTTCGAAGCGATCGAGGAGGCTCAGGGTTCGCTCAACGAACTCCAAGCTGGTGAGGTTGTCCGGATGGACGAGACCGAGGAACTGATCGGCACACGAGGTTCGGGGCGTAGTTCGATGCAAACTCGCCACAAGCGTGAAGTCCGGCTTCACAAAACTGACGAATTGAAGATGGGGCTCGCCACTCTCGCTCACCGATACCGCGAGAACGTGCTTCACGAGAACGCCTCGCTCGAAGTGTTTGATGTGCTCCGCGACGCAACGTCGGCCCTTTCACGAAACCCCAACGAAGAGCTCTGGCTGACAAACACCCTGCTTCAGCTCTCGAGTCGCTGAGGACAATCGATGGGGCTCAGCGAACAACAGCAGCGGCAGGTAGACGCTCTGTCTTCGCTTCTGACAAAGCCCGATCGCCCTTCGATTATCCAAGGTGTAGAGCTTGCGACAGCGCTCGACGACCCGCTCGTGCTCGAAGAGCTGATCTCTGGAGCTGAGATCGAACCGCTGCCGAAAGTACTGGCCCCGGCCCGTCGCTATCCGTCGGTGAAACCCGGATCGCTCTTTCAAGGAGCGAAGACCGTTCAGCCCTGGCTTGACCTAGCGCTGGTGCATCTCATCGCAGCATCCGAGCACCCGCTCCGAAGCAAGATCACATCGCTTGCACTCGGCTCGCCTCGGTACCGCGGGTCTAACCGGCTCCAACAGTTGTGGCTCGAAGGGTTGGAGCGACTGACAGCGCTGACCCACCTTGACCTACTCGTGACCGACTTGGCTGTCGACCTGGCTCCGTTAGCGTCCTTCCCAAGCCTCACCCACCTGCGAATACGAGGCCGAACCGGGTCGCTGCACCTGCCCGCGCTCGAGCATCTCGAAGTGTTCAACGGGGTCGAGGTCGAATGTGCTCCAGGGTCGGTGTTTCCAAAACTCCACTCTTTTCGCGGTCGCCTTCATGGTGACGATCCAATCTCACCTGAGCTGATGCCCAACTTGGTCGACGTCGAGATCCTCGGGCCGCTCCGTGTGAAAGGGTTCGAATCGCTCGGCAAAGTTTGGTGCAGCAGGGGACAGGTCGAACTTCTCGATTGCACGCGAGTCGAGCACCTCCGAGTAAGCGGACGCTCCTTTGACGCACCGGATCTTCGTCATATCGAAATACTCGACCAGGTCGGCAGCCTCAACATGTCGCAGTTCGACACGGTCGGTGGCGTCCGAATGAATCGCACGACGAGATTTGTGGGTGGCAGGTTCCCAGCAGGCACCAAACTGCTCGATCCAAAAGTGGTTTTGTGGGGTCCGACGCTCACCGATCTCAGCAACATTGGTGAGTTGGAGGGTTTGGAAGTGCTGACGATGCTGCGCGTGAAGAATCCCGTCTCGCTCGACACCCTTCGTCACGCGACGAGTCTGCGAGTGCTCGATATCCGGAACTCCCCTGGGATCACCGACCTCACGCCGTTGGTCGGCCTGCCCAGTCTCGAAACGATCGTGATGGGTAGTCGAGACTCGGTCGCGGTCCCTCCCGAACTCGAGCATCTCATCAACCGCGCCCGAACCCGCCCGAAGAAGGCTCCTGTTCGCAAGTCCAGACCTGCCGAATGAGGCTCTATTTGTGGCCCGCGCTGAGCCGCACGCTGCGTTGGTTTGCGATCGTGCGGTCGTCTGAGTTTGGCGTGAGCACCCACAGCAGGTCACAGGACGGGCGAACCGTCGGCGCTGCTGCCTTTCCGTCGGTGAAGTAGAGGGCGGCGTCAAAGGCCGGGTTTGCGTCTGCAACCCATTGGAGCGCCGGGTCGAACCGGGTACCGCCGCGCCCTTTGGCTTTGGGCGGAGCGTGCCCGTGATACTGCCAGATGTTACGGACCTGGTTGTCTGCTTCGATAACGGTAATGGTCGATCCCTGGCGCCAGATTGCACGCACCTCGGTGAAGAATTCGCTGAGCGCATCTTCATTGATCGATCCGCTGGTATCGATGATCACGGCGAGGTGATGAAACCGCTTCACCTTGATGCCCGGGTAGGTCCCATAGCGTTTTGACGGGCGGCGCAGGGTGTTTGCGACGCGAGTGCGGCGACTCGAGGCCGTGAACATACGAATGACGCGCCGCCAATCGACCTTGGGTTGCAGGTCGTGGATCATGGTTTCGACAACCGACTGAATCTGTCCGTCGATGGAGGTGAAAGAGTCACCAGCCCGATCTCGAGCATCGCGGGTCAACTTGGCGAGTTCGTGGTCGGCGATTGCCTGCTCACTCTGATCGTCGCCTTGATCCCAACGTTGCTCGTCACCGCTTCCAGGTCCCTGATCGGGGATCTCGTCTCGATGCTCGTACAGCTTGCGGTAGTACCACTCGACGGTCTGGTCGGGTGGTAGCTCGAAGCTGAACGAGTCGAGCGCGGCAATCTCAGGTGGCGCAGGCCATTTGTGTCCGGTGAGTTGGCCGACGACGAGGTCCGAGGCGAGGGTGAATATGTGCGGGTCCATTTCCGCGGTCTTGCGTTCCGCATGGTTGAGCAACACTCGCAGCACTTCGTGTTTGATGCTCGCGCTGCGTTGCCCGTCCGCACCGAGGGCGTCGAGAAAGTATTCTGGGTTCACACGAAGGAGCGGTCGTCCCTTTCGAAAGGTGATCATCGCTGTCTCGGTGTCGTTAGTGACATCGCGATTCATCCCGGAGAGAAGGTGACCGAAGAAGGGCTCTTCGCCGATCAACGCAATGACCGCGCGTCCGACCTCTTCGCTCGTGCGAGAAGCCAGCTTCGGGTCGACGGGATCGGTCACATCGCTGCCAAGGTCAGTTCGGCGAGTGCTTTGTCACGAAGAACTTCTACAACCTCGGGACCCGCGTTCGCGACCATGTCGCGATGCAGCGTCAAGCGGAGGTCGCTCGGGAGCGTGTCGTGGGTGAGCAGTGAAACGAGGTTTGAACCCTGTTCCTCAGTTGGGACGAAATCGGGCTTCGTCACGGCGAGGTAGAGACGCACCATCATGGCATTCAGCCGGTCGAGCCTGATCCCGTCCTCGTCAGATGCCAACGCGTCGATCTTGGCTGAAGTTTCGCTCCAGTCGCCCTCGAGGATCTCCTCGGGGTCGACGAGTTCGTGGAGGCCGTCGTTCACGAACGACATGAACGCGGTTGCTGACTCGGGGTCGAGCGCGCTGAGCGCGAGTGCGTGCACGTGGTCCCAATTAGCTCGCAGATCTTCGATTGGGCGAATTTGCTCGAAGAACTGTGTGAGAGATCTTGGGGTCGTGCGAGAGCCGGTCACCATCTCGGGATAGGTCAGAACGAAGGCAATACCTCGCTCGTCGATTCCGGCGTCGACAGCCCACCGAGCCCAGACCTTATGCTCGAACTCCATGCTGACGTGAAGGATGCGGGTGAGCATGGCGTCGTCGAGCGGGGTGACGCTGTAGTCCGAGCCCTCCGGGTTGGCGGTGACCACGATATGCCAGTCCGCTGGAAGCGACCAGCTGACCAACTCGCCTCGTTGGAGTAGTTGCATGATTCCTCGGAGAATTCTGTCGTCAGCTCGGTTGAAGTCGTCGAGCAACAAGATGCCTGGACCTGGTTGGGTCGGCACCCAGTCGGGCGGCGCAAAGCGTGTGGTTTGGCCGTCGATGACGGGAAGACCGTGAAGGTCGCCCATCTCTTCGAACTGCGCCGGTGCAGCGTAGGCGAACTGCCAACCCAAGGTCTTGGCAACGTCTTCGACCAGAGCGGTCTTGCCGATTCCGTGCACTCCCCAAATACAGATCGGGGTGCGGTCGCCGGAGCGATCAGCGGTGGTCGTCACCACCCGTTCGATGAAGGCTCTCACGCCCTCCGCCGACAGTTTCGCCCCGAGCAACGTCAAACCTGAATCATCCATACTGCTTTCAACAGTACGTGTTCGCTACCTCGTCAATGCGACGCGGGCTACTTGGTGATCGGCTCGTTTGGTCAGGATGCACTTGGCCCGAGATCGGGTCGGCGCGATGTTTGAGTGCAGGTTCGGTTTGTTGATCGAGTCCCAGATACCAACCGCGACCTCGCGAGCCGCGTCCACATCGAGGTCGGCGTACGCCCGGAAGTACGACTTTGGATTGGTGAACACCGATTCTCTGAACAGCAAGAACCGGTCGATGTACCACTTCTTGATCAGCGCCTCGTCAGCATCTACATAGATCGAGAAATCAAAGAAGTCTGATACGAACAAGTTCGCTGAGGTTGGATTGCCCTGTAGAACGTTGAGGCCCTCCACGATCAGTACGTCCGGTTGGTCGATCTCTTCATACCGGCCGGGAACGATGTCGTATTCGAGATGCGAATACACCGGTGTTGTTACCCGGGGCGTCCCAGACTTGATCGCCTGGAGCGTCTCGATCAACGCTGGGGTGTTGTAGCTCTCTGGGAAACCCTTTTTCTTCATCAGATCGCGCTCTTCGAGCACAGCGTTTGAAAACAGGTACCCGTCGGTGGTCAACAGTTCGACCCGCGGATGATCTGGCCAGTTGGCGAGCAGAGACTGAAGCACGCGAGCGGTCGTGCTCTTGCCCACGGCGACACTGCCGCCGATACCGATAATGAACGGAACCGGAGCAGGACTGGTGCCAAGGAACGTGTCGGTCACCGTCGACAGTTGCTGTGTCTTGGTGATGTAGAGGTTCAGCAACCGTGAGAGAGGAAGGTAGACCTCTTCGACTTCGTCGATGTCGAGGCGCTCGGCAATACCGCGCAGCGAAGCAATATGTTCCGCCGAGAGGGTCAGTGGCATAGACGAGCGAAGCTTCGCCCAGTCCGTGCGATTGAACTCCTCAAAGCGAGAATCGGTCATTAGGTAACTCTGCCGTAGGTCGAGAGATACGGCGAATCCGGAGACTTAGTTCACATTGACCGGTTCGCGCGTCTCTCCTTTGCGGCGGGGCAGAGGCAGCAGCTGAGCGAGTTCGCGATTTACCTCAGGGTCGTACACCGAGTGCTGTACGCACGCTGGCACCAACGAGTCCTTATCCGGGTGGCCCATCGTGTAGGCGCAGCCTTCGAGACGCTCTTGGGCTTCGAGTATTCGTGGTTCGGTGGCCCGCGTCCCATTCTGGATGTGTTCCCAACCTGCAGCGGTGTCCGCTGCGTCGATGAACTGATGCATCACGAAGGTGACCGCCTTCGCGTTCCACCATGGTTGGCGAAGTCCGCCGCCACGTTCAGCTGATCGCTTCATCCAGCGGGCGATCTCAGGAACGATACTCGGCTTGCTGGCAACACAGCGGGCCAAGCGAACCGCGGACTCGGTGCGCTCGCGCAGAATGAAGTTGCCAGGAAACGCTTCATACCAACTCGCGACCATCTGATGATCGCGTGGATCGTTGTCGTCGAGCAGAGGGACGTAGCGGTCACCAACGTAGGCACCCCACGTGACTCGGTTGCAGCGGGTATCGCCGACCTGCATTGCTTTGTAGCCCATCTCAACGCCGGTTCCGCGTTCGACTTCAGACCACACCGCGTCAGATGTGAGCTCGCGATAGCCCTCCGACCAACGCGACTCGTTGCCGATGTAGGCGGCTGGCTGGAACGAGAACATGCGCCAACCCTGGTCTGCGCAAGTAGAAACCACATCGGCAATCTCATCGAGATTGCCCGGGGTGACGGTCATGTTGTGTGCCAGATAGTTGGTGATTCCGTACTCGCGCTCGAGTCGGTGGAACATCTCACAGAAGCGCTCCCGGTACTCGTGAAGCTCGGCTTCGGCCGTTGGCTTCTTAATGCCTTTGCGTCCAACCATTGTCGTATCGAAGTGCGCGGCAAACGACAGGTGCGGAAAGCGCGGTTCGTCATTCTCGTCGACTGCGATTGCTCGTAAGTACTCGTAGTCGAAATCGCCGTGGGTGAAACTCATCGGGATGCGCCCATAGGAACGCATGGCTTCGATCGATGCCGCGTGATCTTGCGGGTCGAGCAAGCTGACCTCGCCACCGATGAGCTGGGTATAGGTTCCCCATCCGCGCTGCGCGTTGAGATACTTCATCTGTCTACGAATTGACGTGAGGGTGTGTTCGCCGTCGACTCGCACTTTGTTTGCGTCGGCCGAGTGGTAGCAGGGCTTGCAAGCAAAATCGCACTTTGGAAAGACGCTGTGGGTTGCCTCACAGCCTGCGGTCTTTCGCCCGAGCATCTGGCCCGGCACTTGAAGTACCTCGGGAAGCGAATCCCATCGGCGTTTCAAGGCAACGGCAGTGTGGGGGTCTACCGGGCGCGAACGCTCCTCGAAGGATCGCAAACGGGCTACTACGTTCATGGGAATTGGGCCCCCGGGGCTGGCTCAAATGGCGTTCATCAAAGGAAGCCCGGTAGATGTACCGTAACATTCCCTCATTCCCTACGGAGTCGAGATTCTTGAGCAAGCCAAAACTCTCGCTAGCGGTCGTGCGACTCATCGTGCTTGCCGTCGTGCTCATAGGAGCGACCATCACCGTCGCGGTGGTGGGTACCGATGGAGTGGCTCAATTCCTCGAGGACTCCGCAGACAGCCGCTTGGGCATTCTCGCGTTCATGGGCATCTACATCCTTGGCGTCGTACTGATGGTTCCTGGCACGATCGGCACGTTGACCGCCGGTGCGGTGTTCGGGTTCACGGTGGGGTTTCCGGTCGCGTTCGTTTCCGCCTTCATCGGAGCGATGATCTCCTTTGGAATTTCACGCGCGGTGGGCAAGGAGGGAATGACCCAGCTGCTCGGTGAGCGGCTGAGGGGAATCGACGAGTGGTTGATGGACAACGACTTCGTATCGATCCTGATCTTGCGACTCATGCCGATCGTTCCGTTCAACGGGCTCAACTATGCAGCCGGGGTCACCTCTGTACGGTTCAGTCGCTATGCGGCTGCCAGTGCGCTCGGCATCGCCCCTGGTTCCGCGCTGGCAACGGGCACCGCAGCAATGGCAAGCGAACCGTCGAGCGCGCTGTTCATCGCCCTCGCAGGCGCTCTCATAGCGGTCACGGTCATCAGCACTCTGGTCGCCCGTCGCTGGACGAAAAATAGACGAGCCACGTTCGATCCTCCGACCAGTCCCTAAATAGCCCGCCCTTAAACCGGCAGTGCAGATGCTCGTGGCGTGCGTTGGCTTAGGGCCAGTGCTGCCAGGGGTGGGATGATCAGTATGAAGTCGAGCACGGC
>CAZHUR010000074.1:0-9282 GCA_964535395.1 uncultured Acidimicrobiales bacterium | reverse complement strand
GCCCCCCAAATGGCGGTCATGATCTGATCGGGGACCGCATCGACACGGTGGTCGGGCAGCAGCAGCTTCCACGCTTGATACAGCGGGTTGGCCGTGTCTTCGTGGTCGACGATGAGCGCTCGGCGCCCGGTCGAAGCCTCGACTGCGATAAAGGTCCAGTTGAACAGGCCGATCACGCCGAGGGCCACCACTGGCCACAGCAGCACTCGAATTCGCTCGACGAGCACCGAAATGGCGACGACGACGAGCGGCAAGATCGGCACGATCTGGCGGCCCGACCACCACCATCCGTGCATGGTGAGCGCCACCCAAGTGGCCACTGCCCAACCCACGGCGACTGCGGCAACGACGAGCAGCCAGTCGAAGGATCGGTAGCTCGACTCGCCGGTTCCGGAGCGGCGGCGAATGAGAGCGATCAAGCCCGCTGGCATGAGCAGGAAGGCAGGCGACCATGCAGCGATGCCGAAGTGACGGTCGATGATGAGGCCGAGTAATCGGTTGGTGCGCGCAACGTAGTTCGCGTTGGTCCCAACGACTTCGAATTCGCCGCCGACAAAGAAGTCGCCGCTTGCGTAGACCGTCCACCCGCCCCAGATTCGCTGGTGCACGAGCGCATAGATTGCGCCCGAAAGAGCGAGGGTCGACACGATTGCCGCCACTACTTGACGGTTGCCCGAGCGGTGGTTTTGCCACAGCAGCCCGGCGGCGAGCACCCCCGAAATAGGCACGTATTTGACCGACAGCCACGGCAACGCCACGATCGCCACCACCGCAGCAAGCGCGGTACGTAGCGACGCCGAACCGGTGATGGCGTATACGCCCAGTGTCACCGCGAGGGCAGCTGGCATTGCCGGGTACACCTGTGCTCCGTAGGCGGCGAAGGGCGAACTGATAAAGAAGGCGGTTACCACCAGTGCCGCTATTCGTTGATCGACGCCGAAGCGCCGCACAGCCAGTGTGAAGGTTGCGACGGCGGTGAGTCCGGCGAGAACGGCGAGGGTTGCCTTGGCGCCCATCCACCCAGCTAGTGCGATCGGCAGTGCCAAGATGATCGGCAGCAGCGGATCGTGTGGGCTGATCTGCTGACCCTGCCCGTTGAGGTCGAGGGTCTGTTGGTCGAGGCCGACTTCATGAAAGTCACGCCAGCGCTCCTCTGCAATCTCATCACTGATGTCGAGATCGAAGTCTTCGGCCAGGCTGATCGCTGTCAGCAGATACTGCGGTTCGTCGGCGCTGACCTGCGCCCCGTACGTTGCGCGCGCGTTGATGCCCACCAGCCCAGCGGCGAGCGCGAGGACAAAACAGAGGAGTTGCCAGCGTTGCATCGGGGCGTGATTCTAGCGGGCACGAGAGGATTTGTTAACTGTGCCTAACTATTTTCGATTCGGCTGCGAACTTTCCAACCGACTCCACTATGGTGAAATTCATGACCTACGAAACGCCCGAATATCACCCGGCGTTCGAAGAGTACTGCGAAGCGATCTTTGAACTTGCCGAAGACGAACTCGACGTAATCCAAGCGCGAATCGCAGAACGCTTGGAAGTTTCGCGCCCGGCAGTGTCTGAGATGATCCGCAAGATGGAACGCGAAGGGCTCATCTCTTCGGAGAGCGGACAGATTGCGCTCACCGACGATGGACAGGCGCTCGCCACCCGCGTCGTGCGGCGTCACCGAATCGCCGAACGTTTCCTCACCGACATCCTCGGCCTCTCCTGGACCCAGGCCCATCACGAGGCGGGCCGCTGGGAACACATCATCTCGGCCGACGTCGAGAGCGCAATGGTCAAGTTGTTGGAGAATCCAACGACGTGCCCGCACGGAAACCCAATCCCAGGTTCGTCCTACGAACAGCCCGACTCTCACAAAGCACTACGAGACATCGAGGCGGGCGGAGCATTCACCGTCGAGCGAATCCCCGAAGAACTCGAATACCGCGAGGGCATGCTCGAGTTTCTCGAAGCGTCCGCGCTCGTACCTGGCAACACCGGCAAGGTCACCTCGGTCTCACCCGAGGGCACGGTCACCGTCGAGATCGACGGTTCATTCGTCGGCGTAGGCCAGTTCGCCTGCGAACGCATCCTCGTCAGCTCGAGCTAACCCAATAGACGGCTAACCAATAGACAGCCTCAGTCGGGGACGATCACTTGGCGATGACCCGGTACGAGGCTGAGTTCGCCGCGCTCGCCCACCGCTGGGGGCTCGAGGTGCGACCGCATGAACGAGACGAGCGATCCATCCGACGCCTCAGCGGTGGCAGTCCAGGCATAGCCCGAATATTCGGCGCTGACCACCACAGCCGAGCCAGCGTCGCCGACTGCGAATTCAACGTCGTCTGGACGGACCATTGCCCACTCCGCATTGCGGTCACCACCGACATCGACCGGGCCGAGCACCGTCGTGGTCGCTTCGTTGGTGGTGGTCACCGGAACGAAGCTGGCCTCACCCATGAAGGCTGCAACGAAGCGGCCTGCGGGTCGGTGAAAGACCTCTTCGGGCGAACCGAACTGCTCGACCTGACCGTTTCGCATCACAGCGATTCGATCACCGATCGCCAGCGACTCGCGCTGGTCGTGAGTGACCACGACCGCAGGGGTGTTCGTCTCGCGAAGCGCCGTGATGACATCGGAGCGAAGCTGAACTCTGAGGTTGTGATCGAGTGATGCAAACGGCTCGTCAAAGAGCATCAGGCCGGGTCGAGGAGCCAACGCACGAGCCAGGGCCACACGTTGACGCTCACCACCAGAAAGTTCGTGCGGGAAGCGCCCGCCGAACCCAGGAAGGCCCACCATCTCGAGCATCTCGGACACGCGCGCTGAGTGCTTCGACTTTTCGAGATCGCGCAAGCCGAACGAAATATTGTCCTCAACAGAGAGGTGAGGAAATAGCGCGTGCTCTTGGAAGACGAGACCGACCGATCGGCGCTCGGGAGCAATGCGCGACCGGCCATCTTCGACCACGGTGCCGGCGATGCTGATCGTTCCGGAATCGGCGGGCGTCAGCCCTGCCACCATCCGCAACAGGGTGGACTTGCCGCAACCGCTCGGCCCGACGAGAGCCAGGATCTCTCCTGGGTCAACCCGAAGGTCGACTCCGCGCACAGCACCCACGTCCTCGTAGGCCTTGTGAACGTCGCTCACGTCTAGGGGCAACCCAGTCACGACGACGTCTCCGACCGAACCAGCTGGCGGGCCAAGATGCCGACGGGGATGAGCGCGACGGCCACGATTGCGATTGCGGGCAACGCTGCCTGTTCGAAGCGGGATTCGGTAGCCAAGTTAAAAGTCCAGACCGAGAGGGTGTCGAAGCCAATAGGCCTCAACAACAACACAATCGGCAGCTCCTTTAATACATCAACAACAACGAGCACAGCACCGGTGACAACACTCGTCCGTGCGAGGGGTAGGTGAATTCTACCGACGATCCTTCGAGGGCTTGCACCCAAGCTGCGAGCTGCTGCGGTCACCTCGTTTGAGACCTGGTCGATGCCGGCCTCGATGGCGGTCAAACCGGGAGCGAGGAAGCGAACGGTCTGGGCATAGACCAGCCCGATCAGCGACCCTGTCGCAACCGCACCGGGCAAGCCGAGTTGGAAGTTCTCGAGGATGTTGTCGATGCCCACGAGCGCGAGCACAACGGCGATGGCGACGACCGGCCCAGGTACGGCGTAGCCGATTGCGGTGATGCGGGCTGCCAAGCGACTGGTGCGTCCTGGCGAGAACCGAGATGAGTTGGTGACGATGATCGCCAACGCGATGCTGACCACTCCGGTCAACGCAGCCAGGATCAGCGAGTTACCGAGGAACTCGAGAAAGCGCCCGAGCAACGGCGTGCCGCGAGAGCCCACTGCCTCCGAGATCGCCCATGTCGTCAACTGGGCAGTGGGAGCGATGAAGGCTGCGAGCACGACGAGTGAACACGCGGAGGTGGCGGCCCATCGCTGGGCGCCGGTGAGTGAGCGCGGTGCAATTCCCGAAGCCTCGCCGGCCGCCTCGCCGAATCGGGCCCTGCCTCGGAAGACTCGCTCCAACCCGATAACGATGAGCGCCACGACCAGTACCAACGTTGCGAACTCGCTCGCTGCGTCCAGATCGAACGTGCCGCGCCAGATTCGGAACACACCCACCGAAACGGTGTCGATACCGAAGTACTGAACGGTGCCGAAGTCGGTCAGGGTCTCCATCGCTACGACGGCAACGCCAGCAGCGAGAGCGGGGCGCAGCAACGGAATGACCACGCGCCGAGCAGCTTCGAGCGGGCTTGCTCCCAGGCTGCGGGCAGCATCGTAGGCAGTTCCTGCTTGGTCGGCGAGAGCCGCCCGGGCAAGCAGGTAAACGTAGGGGTACAGCACGAGCGTGAACACGACGATCGCGCCGCCCATCGAGTCGACCGGAGGGAACCATGCGTCTTGGCCTGCAAGGTCACGCCACGCGTTCTGAATAGGCCCGGTGAAGCCAAAGACCGAGAGCGTCACAAACCCGAGCACGTAACTCGGCATCGCCAATGGTGCAATGAGCAGCCAGGCAAAGAGCTTCGATCCGGGGAATCGATACGCGCTCGTGAGCCACGCCAGGCTCGAGCCAAGAACCAGCGAACTCACCGAAACACCGGTGAGCAAGATCGCGGTGTCGGCGAGCTGTCCGGGAAGACGGGTGTCCCACTGCTGGCGCCAAACCTCGGTGTTCGGAATGAGAATCGAGCTCGCGAGCAACAAGATCGGCAGGCCGACGAACGTGGCGATAACTACGGACGCGACTGGCCAGCTCGTGCGACTTACGCGATCGGATCGATCCGCAACAACGGCGCTAGGCGCAGTGGAAGTCACAAAGCTCGGGCCTGATCACTCGTAGGCTGCCGCGTCGAGAAGTCGGACAGCGTCGGCGTTGAGCGCTCCCCACTCCGAGGCGTTCACCGATTCGGCAATGAAGTCGTCGCCGAACTCGGTAGCGACGAGATCCACAACAGCCACGTCGGGGTTGACCGGGAACTCGTGGTTGCCGTCGACAAAGACGCTCTGACCTTCGGTTGCGAGCCACTCGAGAAACTGCTGAGCAAGTTCTGGAGAGTCTGAGTTGGCTACCACGCCGGCTCCAGAGATGTTGACGTGGGTACCGATCGTGTCCTGGTCAGCCCAGAGCAGGCCGACGGGAAATTCAGGATCTTCTTCAAGCTCGCGAGCGAGGTAGTAGTGGTTGGTGATTCCAACGTCGCACAGGCCATCGCGAATCGAGTTGAGCGCAATGACGTCGTTGTTGAGGATCTCGGCGTTGTTGGCCCAGCCCTCTACTACTTCGAGTGCTTCGTCTTCACCGAGGTTCACGATCAGGCTGGCGACGAGCGATTGGGTGTAGGCGTTCGAAGAGTTGCGTAGACACACTCGACCCTCCCACTCGGGTTGAGCAAGCTCTTCGTATGTGGTCGGAATCTGGTCGCCGGCAAGGCGCTCGGTGCTGTAGACGATCGTGCGTGCTCGCTGGCTCAGCCCGAACCATTGACCGTCGGGGTCGCGCAGTGTTTCTGGCACGGCGTCGTCGAGTACCAACGATTCGACCGGCGCAAGGATGCCCTGTTCGGCTGCTTGAGCGAGGTTTCCTGCGTCCACTGTCATGTAGATGTCGGCGATCGTGTCTTCGCCTTCGGCAGCTATCCGCTCACGCAGTTCTACATCGGAGCCCGGTAGGAACTCGATGCTGACGCCCGTTTCCTCAGCGAACTGCGTGAACGCCTCTTCGAGGTCGTAGTGGCGTCCCGTATAGATCTGGAGTGTTTCCTCGCTACTACTACCTCCGCAGGCGGCGAGAATGAAGCTGGCGAACAGAAATCCGGCCAGGGACAAAGTGCGGGTCTTGCTCGTCATTATGTAGATGGTAACGGCACTTTCCCTAAGTTTGTAAAGCTAACCTAACCAATTTTCACAATCTTTGATTACCATCTCCGTTATGAAAGGCATTCTTGCCCGGTTCGGCGTGACCATCGACTCCGGAAAGACGATCGCACTCGTCGGAATCATCGGCACGGCTATCGCTCTCGCTGCCATTGCATTCGCCATCGATTTTGACGCGCTCGACCGTGCCTTCAATGCCATGCTCTCGGATCCGCTCGGACTCAGCATTGCTCTCGGAGCCTTTCTCACAGCCTTCCTGCTGAGAGCGTTCGCGTGGAAACGAATGGTCCCAGGCCTGACTCTCGGCCAGTCGCTAGCAGCTATTCATCTCGCCCTCGGAGCCAACCACGTACTGCCGTTGCGACTCGGTGAGCCCTTCCGAGTAGCGAGCGTCGTCCGCCGCCAACAGATTTCTATCGACGCTGCCGCATCGTCGACAGTGCTACTCCGTACAGCCGACATCGCGACCGTGCTCGGCATTGGCTGGCTCATCGCTCCGGCGTTCTTCATGCGTGTCGTCGGCGGCTGGGTATTCATCGTCGCTGCGCTCTTGGCCGTCTTGGCGGTCGGCGGGTTCATGTGGCTCCGCAAGACAGCGCGCGTGGCGCAATCGGTTCGCTTCCCTGGCCCGGTCGCGTTCGGGCTGACCGCATCGGCGTGGTTCTTCGAAGCGATCCTCGTCTGGCATAGCGCCTCGTGGGCTGGCCTCGAAATCTCCGCGTCGGACGCGGTGCTCGTGACGACGATCGCAGTCGCTGCCCAGATCGTTGCAATTGCACCGAGCGGACTCGGAACGTATGAAGCAGCATCGGTTGCGGCCTACACCGCGCTCGGCCATGACGCCGAGTTGGCCCTCGTAGCCGCACTCACCGCACACGCACTGAAGACCGCCTACTCCCTCATCACTGGAGGAATCGCCACCTTTGCACCTAACCCCGGCTTCTTGGGAAACCTTCGGCTCACAAAGCAGGCATTGGACGAGTCGCCCTCACCTCACACCGAAGGCTCTCCCGTCGATCCATCCAGGCCCGTCGTGCTCTTCATGCCAGCACACAACGAAGAGGCGAGCGTCGGCCAGTGCCTGCGCCGCACCCCTTCCGAAGTGTTAGGTCACCGCGTGCACACCGTCGTTATCGACGATGGCTCATCGGACCGCACCGCAGAAATCGCTCGAGCCGAAGGAGCCGAAGTCATCTCCTTCGAAACCAATCGTGGTCTCGGAGCGGGCGTCCGATTCGGCCTCGAACACTCCCTCACCCACGAGCCAGTGGCGGTCGCGTTCTGCGATGCGGACGAAGAATACCCACCGGAAGAACTCGCCAATCTGGTCGCGCCGATCCTTCGCGGCGACGCCGACTATGTGGGCGGCAGCAGGTTTATGGGAACGATCGAACACATGCGCCCCCATCGCCGTTTCGGCAACATCGTGCTCACCAAGATGGTGGCTTTTTTGAGCCGCACGAAGGTCACCGATGGTCAGACCGGCTATCGAGCATTCTCCCCGGCAGCCGCTGCGGACGCCGAGGTGATCCACGACTTCAACTACGCCCAGGTCATCACCCTCGACTTACTGGCCAAGGGCTATCGCTACGCGGAGGTGGGGATCACCTATCGGTTCCGTTCCACCGGCGACAGCTTCATCAAGCTCGGCCCATACCTGCGCCGAGTGTTACCCGCGATCTATCGCGAGCTAAACGGGCCCGCTCAAGGCCCGACGGTCCCCAGTTAGCTTGGAGGCGTAAGGAGATCGATGATCTCGAACTCGATGCGTCGGTTCTGGAACCGACCTTCAGCGGTCGCGTTATCGGCGACTGGATCGGTCTCGCCGAAGCCCACGGCCTCGAGACGGTCAGCATCAACTCCACGACCGATGATGTAGGCAGCTACCGCATCCGCTCGAGCTTGTGAGAGCGTGAGGTTTGCTGCATCGTCACCAACGTCGTCGGTATGACCTTGAACAACCAATTGTGCCTGAGGGTTCAAGCCCATTACGGCAACGGCCAGTTCGAGGGTCGGAAGGAAGTCATCGGCAATCTCGGCACTGCCGCTTGCAAACACGACAGCTTGTTCCACTCGAACGTTGCCGTCGATGTCTAGTGGAGCATCGGGGCGAACAACGTAGTTGTTCACGATGTTGTCCGGACCAACAACCGCTGCGGCTGCATTGAAGAACTGATCGGCGATCTCTTGGGTGGGAACAGGACCCTCAAGAAATAGCGTCGGCGGACGGAACACAGCGCCACGCTCAGGGAGCTCGGAGAGCGGCGGAAGATCGGTGATATCTACTTCGCTGACTTCTTCAACTTCTTCGGCCTCTGCCGCTTCACCGACTTCTTCGGCAACTTCTTCTTCCGTACCGTCTTCATCGTCGGTCTCAGCAACTGGCTGGGCTTGCTCGACGTCGGCTTCTTCACCGCCATCTTCGAGTGCGAGAGGTCCCGGAGGGTTGCCGTCAGGATCGGCCTCGTCGGAGGCATCGTCCGAAGAGCCCTCTTCTTCTGACCCTTCCTCGTGCTCTAGTTCTTCATCGTCCTCCGACATCTCTTCGGTCGGCATGGACTCCTCATCAGGGTCCATTGCCTCTTCGGCCTCTTCTCCGGCCGCGATGAACTGGTCTTGAGGTGGGCGATCAAGGCCAAAGAAGGCGAATATCGCAAGCCCTATCAACACCAGCAGGGCCATGGCCGTGATGGTGAACTGACCCTTCTCCCGGACCGGACCTGACTCTTCTCCGCCGCTGGAAACATTATTAGGCATTACTACTCGCTTATGTGATTTCGATGTTGCAGCGTCTTTTCACAACAGACGCTTCCATAATCATCGGCACCCAAATTCGAGTGTTTAGCGTTTCGCGTGAGAATTCACGCAGGCTTCAAACCCGATGGCCACTCACAGATGGCGAGCGTCAGGCTGTTATTCCGTCGACAACAGATCGACGATGTCGAATTCGATTCGTCGGTTGAGGAAGCGGCCCTCTGCGGTTGAGTTGTCGGCTACCGGCTCGCTCTCTCCAAAGCCGATCGGGTCGAGGCGGTCGGCTTCGACGCCACGCCCGACGAGGTATTCAACAACAGAATCAGCACGAGCCTGCGACAGAGCGAGGTTGTCGGCTTCATCGCCAACGTTGTCGGTGTGGCCCTGGATGACCAGGTCGGCTCGTGGGTTCAGTTCCATGACGGCTACTGCGAGTTCGAGGATTGGGAAGTACTCCTCGTTGATGACAGCGCTTCCGCTTTCGAACTCGACGGCCTGTTCAACCTGGACGGTTCTATCTTCAGCTTCTGGAGCATCAGGGCGGATGATGTAGTTGTTGACGATATTCTCCTCGCCAACGACCGCCGCGGCTGCAGCGAAGAACTCGTCAGCCTCCTCCTGGCTTTCGACAGGACCTTCTAGAAAC
>CAZHUR010000073.1:0-9295 GCA_964535395.1 uncultured Acidimicrobiales bacterium | reverse complement strand
GCTGCTGCTGGCGTAGCAGGTTCGGCCAAGGGCGCTGTAGCCGGTACTGCTGGAAAAGCTGCTGCGGCCACTGGTGCAGCAGCAGGAGCTGGTACCGCCGTGCTGACTCGTGACGACGACGACGGGAGCGACGCTGGCGGAATCTTTGGGATTCTGCTGCTTGGACTGGTCGCACTTGGCGTCGTACTCGCTGCGGTGTGGTGGGCCACGCGAGACAGCGGTGACCAGGTAGCTGCTGACGCAGATGCCGCCGCCCAGGTCGAGGAGGAGGAGGTCGAGGAAGAGGAAGCTCCACCTGAAGAAGAAGAAGAGGTTGTTACTGAAGAGGAAGAGGTAGCCGAGGAGACCACGACTACCACCGAAGCCCCTGCAACCACAACAACGACCGAGGCCCCTGAAGAAGAGGAAGAGGAAGAGGAGGAAGAAGAGCTTCAGAGTCTCGCTGATGTCGCTGCAGGCGCATCTCCGACGGTTGTGAGCGTTCTTGGTCCACTCGGCCTGACCGAGGTTCTCGAAGGTGAAGGCCCATTCACGGTCTTCTTGCCAAGTGATCCAGCTGCAACCGTGGCTATCGCTGAGAACCCGGAGCTACTCGATACTTTGGGCAGCGACCCGGCAGCTGCGGCAGCGTTGCTTGGATACCACGTGGTGCCAGGTACCTTTACGCTCGCAGATCTTGCTGATGGTCAAACGCTCACAACTTCAACAGGGCTCGCCCTCGAAGTTGCTGACGGCGTCGTTGGTGGCGTCGAGATCACCGGCACGGATCTTCTTGGTACCAACGGCGTGATTCATGTGATCAACGGGATCCTCACTCCACCGGGAGCGCCAGCGCTTGGAGTTACCGGCTAGGTTCTCGAACCTAGAGCTAGCTTCCAATCAGCAAACTTCTGAGTCTCGATGTTGTTCCAAGCCAGGATCAACATCAAGAACGCAAAAGATGCACTCGTTACGAACGGCCCTGCGGGGCCGTTCGTCGCGTCATAGAGCACGGGGGCGAACACAGCTGAGATGCCCGCTGCCAACGATCCTGTTGCATCGAGGAGCCCGGTCCCGGTTGCAGACTTTGCAGCGCCGGTCTCGTCGACGGCGACTCGAATCGCAGCTGGAAACATCACGCTTTCCATCATTGTCTGAACGACCGCGAGGGTGACAAAGACGACGACTCCAGTCCAGAGCCCGATGGTCAGAACGATCGGAACGAAAAGTATGAGCGCTGTAACCATGATCACTTCTGGGCGTGGTGTCGAATCGACATAACGGCCCACGAGGCGAGGTACGAACAGCAATGGGAGCGCCGCGATTGCTATTGCTAGACCTACCCCCGAATTCGATAGACCAAGATCGGTGAGATACTCGTCTACGGTTGCGTCGAACACGCCAATGTTGAAGAACACGGCGAGTTGAGCGGCAACGGCTGCTCGCATTCCGGGTAGTCGAGTCAGCGCCAGCATTTCTCGTGTCTTGACACCATCTGAAACGGCGACCTCCACTGTGGAGATCCACCTCATTGTTGGGAAGGCAGCGATCAGGAGCACTGCCGATAGCGCCAGGTAGGGGGTTGGTATCCCGCCGTAGTTACTGAGCTGAGCGCCAATTGCTGGCCCGGCGATAAATCCCGCTACGGCTGCGGAGATGAGAGCACCGATTTTCTCCCCGCTGTCGGCTGTGTCGTCTCCAATCAAGGCCTTCCGGGCAACGATTGCAAAGATACCGACTCCAATCCCGGTAGCTGCTCGGCTGAGAGCCAGGAGCCAGAGGGTGTCGGCGAAGGCGAATAGGACATTGCCGAGGATCGATGTAATGAAACTGATGAGTCCAAGGAGACGGAGGTGTCCGCGATCTCCGTACGGTGAGATGAGCAGTGAGGCCAGTACTGCGGTGAAGAAACCGAGTCCTGCAATGAGGCCGACTCCCCAGGCAGGAAGACCGAACTGGCGCTCGACGTCTTCAAGGAAAACAAACGTGACGCCCGCTGAGGCGACCATCACCGTGTAGGTGATGTAGGCGAGCCGATACATCGCTGCAGCCTACGGCGAACTTCACGGCCGACTTGGTATCAGGCGGCTTTGGATGCCGTCTGTGAGTCTTTGAGGTCTATGCCGAGTGAGAAAAGAGGCTCGCTGCGTTCTGCGCAATATCGTCGGCTAGATTGCGCAGGAACTTCCGCTGCGTACTGTTGCAGCTTCTCAGCAACTGGCGCTGTTCCCACGAAACGGCAACAGCTGCAGCGAAAGCCACGATCTGCCACACGCTTCTGACAGAGCGGTGGAGGGACTTGGGTAGGCGATCGATGTGCTGGGGCATTGTTGCGTTGTGGAAGTCGAGGTGGCGCAGCTCGTCGGCGTGCAGCCGGGCAAAGATTCGTGACAGCGTAGGGTCGCCGACACCTTCGGCCATCGTTTCGTACATTCGCGAAGAGATCATCGCTCCTATCACCAGAGCGAGCATCTCGGTTCGAAAGCCTCGGAGGTGACGCGTGGTGCGGAACCAGCGTTCGGTCCAGTGCTCATCGATCATTGCAATGTCGAGCTCGGAACAGACCAGCGCCAGCAAGCGCGCGTGTTCTTGTGACTCGATGATGAAGAATCGGAGCGCTTGTAGATGATCTTCGCTCGCTACCCCAATGGCTGTGTCGAGCAGGTGACGACCCGCTCCGATCTCGCCGAGTTGGAAGATCGGGAGCGACTTGTTCAGGGCAGCTTGAAGTACAGGAGCGAGGACCCACATACCGGAGGTCGTGACGTTCGCATGTTGGTCGGCGTGTACCTCAAAGTCGGCGCGCCACAGTGCATCTGGACTACGCGCCCCAATGTGGGACGGGGAATCAGAGGTCCATCGCGACGGGTGGCGACGGCGGGAGCGGGCTAGGGCCCACGCTCGGAAGTCGAGCGAGTTGTCTGTCATGGTGATTCACCTTGGCTCACACGTGAGAAAGAAGGGGTAAAGCTTGACTCGAACAACTGTTCGCAATTACATTCGTGTCGTTCGTTAGATGTATCTTCTCACAGTTTGGCTGGTCGATGCATCGCCGTAGAGATCGGGTGTCACACCCCATCCCTAAGGTCTTGAACTAACACACAACCCCGCAAACAAAGCGGTAAGAAGGAGAATGCAAAGTGGACCGTGATAAGGCACTCGAAATGGCACTCGGTCAAATCGAGAAGCAGTTTGGCAAGGGTTCGGTTATGCGGATGGGGGAGAAGGGCTCCATGGCGATCGAGTCCGTGCCTACCGGCGCACTCGCCCTCGACCTCGCTCTCGGCATAGGCGGCCTCCCGCGTGGTCGCGTTACCGAGATCTACGGCCCAGAATCTTCTGGTAAATCGACGCTGGCAACCCATGTTGTTGCCGAGGCGCAGCGCAATGGCGGCAAGTGCGCCTATATCGACGCCGAGCATGCAATGGACCCGGTCTATGCACGAGCGATCGGCGTCGACACCGACAGCTTGCTGATCTCTCAGCCCGACACGGGTGAGCAGGCTCTCGAGATCACCGACATGTTGGTCCGCTCAGGCGCCCTCGATGTCATCGTTATCGACTCGGTTGCGGCGCTCACGCCAAAGGCCGAAATCGAAGGCGACATGGGGGACCACCACGTTGGAGCTCAGGCACGTCTGATGTCCCAGGCTCTTCGCAAACTCACCGCAAACCTCAACAAGACCGACACGATCTGTATCTTCATCAACCAGTTGCGTGAAAAGATTGGCGTCATGTTTGGTTCGCCAGAGACCACGCCAGGTGGACGTGCGCTCAAGTTCTACTCGTCGGTGCGTCTCGACATCCGCCGTATCGAGTCGATCAAGCAGGGTGCAGAGGTCGTTGGCAACCGCACTCGCGTCAAGGTCGTGAAGAACAAGGTTGCTCCGCCGTTCCGTCAGGCAGAATTCGACATCATGTACGGTCACGGCATCAGTCGTGAAGGTTCGGTGCTCGACCTTGCTGCTGAACACGACGTCGTGAAGAAGTCAGGGGCCTGGTACACCTACGAAGGTGAACAGCTCGGACAAGGTCGCGAGAAGGCCAAGGAGTTTTTGTCTAGTAATCCAGAGGTCATGGTCGAGATTACCGACAGGGTGACCAAGCTCGTCATGCCCCAAGAGGAAGAAGAAGTCGAAGGGATCGAAGAAGGCTTTACAGAAGCCGACGATGAGCCAATCTTGCTCGACGACTAACACATAACTGCAACAACGCCCCCGGCACTGGCTCAGCTACTGTCGGGGGCGTTTTGCCGTTTTGGGACTGACCGCATCTCACTGAGCGCGTGTGTATTCACCATCCGCGCGATCGAGTAGTGCTAGCGTAGAAGGCGGCAGGTGGAGACCAGGTGTGATCAATGACCCTGGGCGGCCCTTAGCGACCCCTCGTGGGAGGAACAACTCCATCATGGCCAAACGATACGGATACCCATTGCTTGGGCTATTTGTGCTCTATCTGATTTCCCTCAACGCCACAGAAACTGGCAATAGAGGCAATGAATTTCTTGCGATCATCGGCGGAGTCTTCGGAGCGCTGCTCGACTTCATGCGCGGCCTTGCTGGTGACGGAGCTACCACCGTCGCATTCGCTCTAGCTGGACTGTGACAGCCCCTCTTCCGGGACGCCAACAACCAGATCCCGGCTGGGTCGAACAAAAGCGGACCACCGGCGATCAACTCCGGCTGCTGCTGGCGCCACCAAGCGACGAAGACGTCCTTGTAGGCGATGAGATTGTCTACTACCGGGCGCCGAAACACATCATGAGCTTGGCTGAGCCCGCTATTGAGACGCTCGCAGTGCTCATCTTGGTCATCGCGGTCCTGAGCCAACCCAGCCTTCAGAGCATCAACCTCGTCTCGTTGTTGGTGCTGCTTTCGGCGCTCGTGCTCATCCGTTGGATCCGAGCTCGTGAGTGGGGCTGGGGCGCAGCGAGCGCTGCCCTGGTGGTTGCCTTCGTGATGTTCACCAACCAAATCGACCCACTCGTTTTGATACCTGCCGTGGCGCTGTTCTTCTTGGCGCGGCTCGGCGCGTTGACTCTTCGGTGGTACGCCTATGAGGTTCGATACCTGACGAACCGACGCATTATCGAGGCGACCGGATTCTTTGGATTGCGAGTGGCTTCAATGCCGGTGACCCGCGTGACCGACATCGTGCTTTCGCACACGGCGGTTGGCGAGGTCTTCGGCTATGGAGAACTTCGAATCGAGTCTGCTGGCGAGAAGCAGGCGCTTGCGAACATCCAATATCTGGTCGAACCCAGCAGCTTTCATCGTCTCGCAGTGAGACTAGCGACCAAGCCTAATAAAATTCATCAGAACGGCTTTATCGATGCTGAGTCACGCCGATAGATCCCCTGCCTGGAGGCTTATCACGTCACTAGGTTCCCCCTCCTAGTATTTGGCGCCCACCCTGGTGGGCGCCAGATATCTTTTTCGGCCGCACTACACTCAGAGCGTGACGCGAAAGTACTTGTTGCGCACCTACGGGTGCCAGATGAACGAACACGATTCGGAACGGATTGCTGGACTGCTCGAGTCTGAGGGATATGAGCCCACGACCGAGGTTGGCGATGCCGATGTCGTGATGCTCAACACCTGTTGTATTCGTGAGAACGCTGACAACAAGCTTTACGGTGCCCTCGGCGATCTAAAAGCGGAAAAGGAGCGTCGACCGGACATGCAGATCGCGGTCGGCGGTTGTCTGGCCCAGAAGGACAAAGAGCTCGTGGGCGAACGAGCCCGTCACGTAGATGTGGTGTTTGGAACCCACAATGTGCACCGGGCGGCTGAGTTGCTTGCGGAGAGTCGCGAGCAGGGCCAGATCGTCGAGATCCTCGAAGCCGCGGTCGATGCAGACAACGCCGCCTTTCCTTCCGCACTTCCCGAAAAGCGCGAGGTCGATTACGCGGCATGGGTTACCATCCAGATTGGCTGCGACAACAGTTGTGCCTTCTGCATCGTCCCGTCGGTTCGCGGGCCCGAGATCTCACGCAATTTCAAAGATCTTCTCTCTGAGGTTGAGTTGCTTGCCCGAGATGGCGTGAGCGAAGTGACCTTGCTCGGCCAAAACGTGAATAGCTACGGCCGCGATCTGACCCTCAAGCTGGGCGGTGGCGACGCTGCGACGACCGATGCTTACGAAGCCGGCGAACGCTGGGCGAGTGGAGATCGACGTCGAGGACGTGCCCTTTTTGCAGATTTGCTCCGCGATGTAGGAGCGATCGACGGCATCGAACGCATTCGATTCACGAGCCCACACCCGAAGGACCTTCGCGAAGACACGATCGCTGCGATGGCCGAGGTCGATGCAGTCTGTAATCACCTGCACTTTCCGCTCCAGTCAGGCAGCGATGAGATCTTGGCCCGGATGCACCGCGGCTATACCGCCGAGCGCTACCTGGGTCGCCTACAACAAGCACATGCCGGCATAGACGACCTGGCCGTGAGCACCGACATCATCATCGGATTCCCTGGAGAGACCGAGGAAGACTTCGAGGCAACACTCGAGGTGGCTGCCACAGCGCAATTCGACTCGGCATACACCTTTGTCTTCTCGCCCCGGGAGGGGACCGAAGCAGCCGAGCTCACCCATGAGTTCATTGCGAAGGAAGTGACCAAAGAACGCATGGAGAGGCTGCGACGGGTTATCGAGCGCTCTGCTGCACTCAAGAATCAACAACGAATTGGTCGAGTGGAAGAAGTCGTCATCGAGGGGCCATCGAAGCGCAACCCAGGTGTGATCTCCGGACGTACCCGGCAGAACAAGCTGATCCACTTCGAGGCCGGCATCAGGGCAGGTTCGCTTGCTCACGTCGTGGTTACCGAAGCCAAGAGCCACTACCTGCTCGGCGAACTTCGTGAAGTCATCCGCGGACCCCGCACTCGCACGAAAATCCCGGTCATCGCCGGATGACAAACGCACTTCCGGTTAACGGTCGCGCGACCGATAGCCAGTTTGCACAGAACCCGCTGCCGCTCGCTCACGCTATGGGAGTAGCTCTTGCCGAGTTGCATGGTCAACGCCCCGCCGAGGAACTGGTTCCCCAGACGGCCGCCGAAGTCGAAGGCGCCCTCAACTTCCTCGATGGCCTGGACCACGACGAGACGCCCCCGGCGCCGTTTGGTCGTGTACGTGTCTCGAGCGTTCGGCAAGCCCTAAACGAGCCACCGTTGTTTGGCACCCCGGTCCACACTCACGGGTCGCCGATCACCGCGGTTGCCGTAGTCATCGACTCAAAGGTGATCTACGAGTCCGCGGGCACCGATGGGCTTGATCCACCAGAGCGCGATCTGGCAATCGTGATGCGTTCGATAAGCGAGACCTGGACTTCTGAGGTCACCACCGCGTTCATGGACGGCTACATAGACGGCGGTGGTGAACTGCCGAGCGGACCAGCGCTGGACTGGTATGGCGTGGTGGCTGCATTCCGATGACCTTCGACGAACCGCCGCTCTGCATCCTCGGCCCCACAGCGTCGGGTAAGTCGAGTCTGGCGCTGGCGTTGGCTCGGTCGCGCGAAAATGTCGAGTTGGTCTCGATCGATTCGATGCAGGTGTATCGAGGTATGGACATCGGTACCGCAAAGCCAACCGCTGCCGAGCAGGCTGAAATAACGCATCACCTGATCGACATTGCAGACCCCGCAGATGACTTTGCCGTCTCCACATTCCAGCAGGCGTGGCGAGACGTAGCTGCCGGGATTGCCTCCCGTGGGGCAACACCGATTCTGGTGGGCGGCACCGGGCTCTATCTACGGGCGGTGATCGACGACCTTGCCTTTCCTAGTCAGTATCCCGATGTGATGGCGAGCTTGGTCGCCGAAGAACTCACAAACGAAGAACTGTTCGAACGCTTGTTGGCCCTCGACCCCGTCGCAGCTTCGCGCATCGACCCGAACAACCAACGTCGCCTCCTACGCGCGCTCGAAGTGACATTGGGTTCGGGCCAACCGTTCTCCTCATTCGGTCCGGGCATGACCGATTATCCCAAAGACATTCCCTTTCGGTTGCTCGGTCTACGGATGGACAAGGAGTTGGTGATCGAGCGGATCAACGCTCGATACGAACAGCAGATGATCGACGGGTTTCTCCCCGAGGTCGAGGCCCTTTTGAAGCGCGAACGCCCAATTGGTCGCACCGCACGTCAAGCACTGGGCTATCGGGAGTTGCTCTCCCACATCGAAGACGGAGTAGCGCTCGATGAGGCCCTTGAAGTCGCCAAGGTTCGAACCAGGCGGTTTGCCCGCCGCCAGATGAAGTGGTTCGACCGCGATCCACGGATCACCTGGATCGACATTGGAAGAGAGAGCACCTCCGCATCGGCACTGCCGCTTGCATCCTCCATACTGGATGGGTGCACTTGACGAAACACCATGGCCTCGGCAACGACTTCTTGATCACCTTCGTCGACGAGGTTCCAGAAGACGCCTCGGAGCGAGCGATCGAGCTTTGCGATCGGTCAACCGGCGTGGGCGCTGACGGATTGATCTATGGGGTCGACTCTGGTTCAACGGTTCTGATGAGGCTCTTCAACAGTGACGGGTCTCCAGCGGAGATTTCTGGCAACGGAGCTCGCTGCTTTCTTCAGGCCATTGCGATGCGCCGGGGGGTCGACTCGCTCGAAATCGATCTCGACACCCTCGCTGGTGTTCGCCAGGGTTCGCTCGAACCAACGTCGGATTCGACCGTCAGTTTCGCATCGGTAGACATGGGACCTGTCGAGGCTGGGGATCAACCGACCTCGGCAGACTTCCCGACCGGTATTGACGGGCTAGGGGTAGTCGAGAACTGGACTACCGGTGCGGTCGGCAACCCTCATGTCGTGTTCGATGTTGAGAACCCAGCCGAGATCGACTTGGCGGCTGTGGGCCCGCGGGTCGAAGAACACTTTCCATCTGGTGTGAACGCTCACATGGTTTCGGTCATAGATGTCGACGAGATCGACCTCTATGTGTGGGAACGCGGGGCTGGCATCACCCAGGCATGTGGTTCTGGTGCGACGGTTGCTGCACAGCGGTTCTACGACCGCGGACTCGTTGGAGAGCACGTGACTGTTCATATGCCCGGCGGAGCTGCGACGGTCGACGTCATGACCGAGTCCCGACCAACTGCGATCTTGAGCGGTGAAACCACATTTGTCGCCGCTATCGAGGTTCCACGTGGGTGAGGGCCGCAACGAAAGTGGCGGGCCTGAGAACGGTGAGACTCGATCCGATCACCGTGGTGCATTTGGCGAGTACGGTGGCGAAGCTGCAGGTCTTATCGACCGAACCTTCCGGGAGCGCATTGTCCTCGTCGGAGTAACAATGCCAGAT
>CAZHUR010000072.1:0-9320 GCA_964535395.1 uncultured Acidimicrobiales bacterium | reverse complement strand
TTCGGAGGCGGAGGGCATTCAGCTTGATAAAGCCCTCGGCGTCGGACTGGTCGTATGCACCATCGTCCTCTTCGAACGTGGCGATCTTCTCGTCGAACAACGACTGGTCGCTCTTGCGTCCTACGACGGTCACGTTGCCCTTGTAGAGCTTGAGCCGTACAACGCCGTTAACTGCAGCCTGACTGTGATCGATTGCGGTCTGCAGCATCTCGCGCTCAGGGCTGAACCAGAAGCCGTTGTAGATCAGCTTGGCGTAGCGAGGCATCAACTCGTCCTTCAGGTGAGCAACTTCCCTGTCGAGCGTGATCGACTCGATCGCACGATGAGCTCGCATCATGATCGTGCCACCCGGAGTCTCATACGCGCCGCGACTCTTCATACCAACGAAGCGATTCTCAACGATGTCGAGCCGGCCAATGCCGTTGTCTCCGCCGAGGCGGTTCAGCTCGGTGAGGACCGTTGCAGCCGACATTGCCTCGCCGTCGATCGCGACGATGTCGCCGCCCTCATAGGTGAGTTCTACGTAGGTCGGTGTATCGGGCGCTGCCTCAGGGCTTACCGACCAACGCCACATTACTTCTGGTGGTTCGGTCCAAGGGTTCTCGAGCGGGCCGCCCTCGAAGCTGATGTGCAGAAGGTTGGCGTCCATCGAGAACGGCGACTCCTTGCCCCGCTTCATCTCGATCGGAATCTGGTGCTCGGCGGCATAGGCCATAAGTGACTCGCGCGAACCAAGATCCCAGTCGCGCCATGGCGCAATGACCTTGATATCGGGCTTCAACGCGTAGGCGCCAAGCTCGAATCGCACCTGGTCGTTACCCTTGCCAGTTGCTCCGTGGCTAATGGCATCAGCGTCCTGCTCGACGGCGATCTCCACGAGTCGCTTCGCGATGAGCGGACGAGCGATCGACGTGCCCAGGAGGTACTCGCCCTCGTAGATGGCGTTTGCACGGAACATTGGAAACACAAAGTCACTGACGAACTCTTCGCGAAGATCATCGATGTAGATCTGCTCGGCTGGTACGCCCATCGAGAGGGCCTTCTCGCGAGCTGGTTCTACCTCCTCGCCCTGACCGAGGTCAGCGGTGAAGGTGACCACCTCGCACTCGTAGGTTTCCTGAAGCCACTTCAGGATGATCGATGTGTCGAGTCCCCCCGAGTATGCAAGGACGACCTTGTTGACGGACTGGTTTGCGGCCTCTGATGCCATTGTGTGTTGAGCTCCTAGATTCCTGCGAGATCTGAAATGTGGGCGGCAAGGTCTTTGCCGGTTGTTTCTTCTGCTGCGACGATCATGATCGAGTCATCGCCCGCAACGGTTCCGATTACTGAATCGAGGCGTGAGCGATCGAGCGCTGATGCCACGACGTGAGCCGAGCCGGGAGGTGTTCGGACGACCACAATATTGTGTGAGTGGCGAACCTCCGACACCCATTCGCTAAGTACTCGCCGTAGATGGTCTGGATTGGCGACGCGTTCGTTCTCTTGTTCGGGAAGCGCGTAGACGAGTTCGCCTCCCGGCACCCGCACTTTGATTGCTCCAATGTCTTCGAGATCGCGAGACACCGTTGCCTGGGTCGCTTCGATTCCGGCATCTTCGAGCAGTTCGACGAGTTGGGTCTGGCTGGTCACCGCAACCTCGCTCAAGAGCTGGGCCATGCGGTGCTGGCGCGAAGTCTTGCTCATGTTGCCCGCTCCTTCGTCGCCCCAGCGTTCACCCTCGATGCCTTCGGGCGTCTCATCGTGATCACTTGCCCTCGCCCAACGCGAACGCGAGATAGCCCCGTGCTGCGTGCATGCGGTTTTCGGCAAGTTTCCAGACTCTGCTCGCGTCGCTGTCCACAACGTCGTTGGTCACCTCTTCACCACGGTGCGCAGGAAGGCAGTGGAGGAACACGGCGTCACCGGCAGCTGCCATGAGCGGTGCGTTGATCTGATAGTCGGCGAAGGCCTTCAGGCGAATGGCGGTTTCGGCTTCTTGGCCCATCGATGTGAACACGTCGCTGTAGACCACATCGCATCCTTCGACCGCTTCATAGGGGTCGGTCATGGTTTCGACGACACCTCCGCCGGCGCGAATCAACGCAAGGTCGACTTCACCAAAGCTGTAGTCGACGGGTGAAGCAATACGGAACACTCCTCCAAGCATGCCCACCGCGAGACCGAGCGAACGGGTCACGTTGTTGCTATCGCCAATGTAGGAGACGGTGCGACCCTCGACCGAACCAAACTCTTGGCTGATCGTGAGTACGTCGGCCAATGCCTGCATGGGATGGGCTGCATCGCTCAACAGGTTCACAATGGGAACCCGGTCGACCGCCGCCATTCGTTCGACCTTGGAATGTTCGAAAACCCTGGCACCGACCGCCGCGTGGTAGCCGGCCATCGTGTTGGTGACGTCTTCGACCGACTCTCGAGTGTCGAGGCCGATCTCGTCGCCCTGGATGTAGACCGGAAGCCCACCGAGCTGAAAGACTGCCATCTCCATGCTGTTGCGTGTCCGCAAGCTGGGCTTTTCAAAAAGTAGCGCCATGCCCTTCCCGGCCAGCACCTGTGGTGGCGAATCGGCTTGTGCCAGTTCAAGGACGCGTTTGAGCTCGTCAGCTGTGAGATTGTTGACTTCGAGTAAATGCCTCATGCCTTAGCTCTCTTTCCGCTCTTGCCCTGCGGGCGGGCCGTCATGGCCCTGGAGCGCTGCATCGATCTTTCGGACGGCTTCTTCGATCTCACCGGATGAAACGGTAAGCGGCGGGGCAAACCGCAACGCGGTCTTGGTGACGCCGTTGGTCAACACGCCGTTGGCTGCAACGGCGGCGGAGACTTCAGCCCCGGTCCGGCCACGCAAACCGTCCTCGTTGAGTTCGGCTGCGAGCAGTAGCCCCTTGCCTCGAACGCTCTCGACACCGTCGAGTGCCAACAGCGCCGCTGTGAGCTCGGCGCCCTTCTCCATCGCCATCTTCGGAGCGTCCATCTGTTCCATGACTGCAATCGTTGCCCTTGCAGCCGCAGCAGCGAGCGGACCACCAGCGAACGTCGATCCGTGATCGCCAGGCTTGATGCGTTCTGAATATTCTCGTTTCGCCCACACCGCACCGATCGGCACGCCGTTACCCATCCCCTTCGCCATCGTGACGATGTCGGGCATCACGCCTTCATGCTGATACGCAAACCACTCTCCGGTTCGCGCAAAACCGGTCTGAATCTCGTCGAGGATCAACAACAGTTGGCGCTCGTCGCAGAGTGCTCTGAGGTCTCTGAGGTAGCCGTCGTCGGGGGTGTTCACTCCACCCTCGCCTTGGATTGCCTCGACCAAGATGGCACCGACGGTTGGATCAAGAGCGGCCTCCATTGCATCCACGTCGTTGTACGCGGCATGGCGGAAACCTTCCGGTAGCGGAGCGAAGGCTTCGTGCTTTTCGGGTTGTCCGGTTGCGTGCAGCGTGGCGAGCGTGCGGCCGTGAAAGCTTCGCAGTGCCGACAGCACAACGTGGCGTCCTCGACCGTTGACCTTGCGAGCCAACTTGATCGCAGCCTCGTTGGCCTCGGCACCTGAGTTCTGAAACAAGACCTGGCCCAACTGCGCTGAAGGCGCAGGTTGAGCACTCGCTGTTTGGATCAACCGGTCAATTGTTATCGCAACCTCGGGGCCTGGGATCGTGTTGTACAGATTGCTTACGTGGGTGAGCGTGTGAGCCTGTTCCGAAATCGCTTCGGCGACCACCGGATGACTGTGGCCAAGGCTTGTAACGGCCAGACCGCACAGAAAGTCGAGGTAGCGACGGCCCTGGTTGTCCCATACTTCGGTGCCTGCGCCCTTCACCAAGGTGAGGGTGGGCGCGCCGTAGTTAGACATCATCGGGCAGAAACTGAGCGCAGGCCCAGCGTTCACCGAGTCGGTGTGTGTGGTGGTACTCATTCTGAGCTACTCCCTGTGATCTTGGTTCCGATGCCCGCGTCGGTAAACAGTTCGAGCAGTAGTACGTGGGGCACACGTCCATCGAGCATGTGTGCCGCGTTTGCACCGGCTTCGACGGCCTCGATGCATGCCGTGACCTTTGGGATCATGCCGCCAGCGATCGTTCCATCGTCGATGAGCCCGTGCAGTTCTTCGACCGTTGCTTGGGCGATCAGCGAGGATGGGTCTTCGACGTCACCGAGCAGTCCGGGAACGTCGGTCAGGTAAATCGCCTTCTCGGCCTTCAACGCGCCCGCGAGCGCTCCCGCCACCGTGTCGGCATTGATGTTGTAGGCCTGGCCAGATGAGTCCGAACCAATCGTCGAGATCACCGGAATCATCTCTTCGGAAAGGAGCCGTTCCACGATGTTCGGGTTGACCGAAACAATGTCGCCCACAAAGCCCAGCTCTGGGTTACGAGGTTCTGCTTCGATCAGCCCGCCGTCCTCACCGGACAGACCCACCGCGTAGGCGCCATGGACGTTGATCGCACCGACGATGTTGCGGCCCACCTTGCCAACGAGGACCATGCGTGCAACGTCGAGCGTTTCGGCATCGGTGACCCGGAGGCCATCGCGGAACTCTGATTCCTTGCCGAGCTTGCTGAGCAACTCGCCGATCTGGGGCCCGCCGCCATGAACGACGACAGGCTTCAAACCAACTGAACGCAAGAGAACAATGTCTTCAGCGAACGTGCGGCTGAGTTCGGGGTCGACCATTGCATTACCGCCGAACTTCACCACGACGATGGCGCCTCGAAACTGTTCGATGTAGGGCAGTGCCTCGATGAGCGATCGAGCTCGACGTGCTGGCTCAAAGCCTCTGTCGGCAATGTCTTGTGCAGTTGGGGTGGTCATGATCTGTACCCGCCGTTCGCTTCGCTCACTAACCAAGTTCGGCTGCGCCGAACTCGAGGGGTGCTGTTCTTCATGATCTATACCCTGCGTTGATTTCGATATATCCGTGGGTGAGGTCGCACGTCCACACCGTTGCGTTGCCGTCTGCGATGCCCACCTCGACTGTGATCTTGACCTCGTCTTGTTTGAGGTGCTCGGTCGCTCGGTCTTCGGAGTAACCAGGCACCTGCACTCCCCGGTCGGCCACGAGCTCATCGCCGATCCAAATCTTCAGTGCGTCGCGGTCGGCTCGCTGACCGGCCTTGCCGACCGCCATCACGAGACGACCCCAGTTGGCGTCTTCGGCCGCGAGCGCGGTCTTGACGAGCGGTGAGTTAGCGATCGAGAGTGCAATAATCTCCGCTGCCTCGTCGTGTTCGGCACCGGACACGGTGATCTCGACAAATTTGGTCGCGCCTTCACCGTCGCGAACGATCTGGTGGGCCAGGTCAAGGTTCACCGAATCGACCGCCGCGGCGAGCGTTCCGTATCTCGGATCGTCGATCGAGTTAATCGGCACAGCGCCTGACCCGCCCGTTGCGAACAGCCAGACAGAGTCACTCGTCGACGTGTCCGAGTCGACGGTGATGCGGTTGTAGGACTTGCTCACCGCGTCGGTGAGCATGGTCTGCAGTACGTCGGCGGCTACTGCAGCGTCGGTGAAGACAAAACCGAGCATGGTGGCCATGTCCGGAGCGATCATGCCACTGCCTTTGGCTACGCCGACAACGTTGACCTCTATGCCGTCGAGGTCGACCTGAGCTGATGCACCCTTGGCGAACGTGTCGGTTGTGCGGATTGCATTCGCCGCAGCTTCCCACCCCGTGCTTTCACTCGGGGCCAATCCACCAGCGAGGCTGGTGAGGCCCTCGGTCAAGCGATCGTCGGGCAGAGTTTCGCCAATCACGCCGGTCGAAGCGAGGTGAACGTCGGTAGCGGCGATTCCGAAAGCCGAAGCGATCGTTTCGGCGGTGAGCTTTGCCGACGTTGCTCCGGCAGTGCCGGTGAACGCGTTTGCATTTCCGCTGTTGCACACGACGGCCCGAGCAGTCCCGCTGCCGAGGATCGACCGACTCCAGTCGACGGGAGCCGACGGGCACAGCGACTTGGTAAAGACGCCCGCAACGGTGGTGTCCTCGTCGAGCAGGGCGAGCATGAGATCGGCCCGGTTCTGGTAGCGCAGGCCCGCTGCGTGGGTTGCGAGTTGCACGCCCGCCACCGGTGGCAACTCTGGAAAGCTCGTCGGAGCGAGCGGTGAAACGGGGCTCATGGATATACGCCGATCGAGGAGAGACCCATGGTTTCTTCGAGGCCAAGTGCGAGGTTGGCATTCTGAACCGCCATGCCCGAGGCCCCCTTCATGAGGTTGTCGAGCACCGAGATGACCATGACGTGTCCAGTGCGCGGATCGACTCGAGCGGTTAGGTGAACACTGTTCGAACCGGTCACGGCCTTGGTCGACGGGCTGCGCTCGTCGACGACCATGAACGGTTCTCCCGCGTAGAAGTCGGCGAGAATCTGAAGCGCGTCTTCGCTGGTAAGGCCGTCCTTCGCTGGCCGTCCGTAACAGGTCGCGATGATGCCGCGGTTCATGGGAGCGAGGTGCGGGGTGAACAAGACCGTGGCGTCGACTCCGGTGCGTTCGGTCAGCGCTTGTTCGATCTCGGGGGTGTGTCGATGCGACAACAGCCCGTAGGCGGTGACGTTCTCGTCGACGGTGCAGAAGGTGGTGTTCTCCTTCGGCGGGCGGCCAGCGCCACTGACTCCGGTGATGAGGTTGATGACGATGCCGTCGCCCTCGATCGCTCCTGCTTCGAGCAACGGAGCCAGCGCGAAGATTGACGCGCCAGCGTTGCATCCGGTTGCAGCGATCAGCTCGGCACCCTGGATCTTGTCGCGGAACAACTCGGGCAGGCCATAGACAAACTCGTCCAGTAGCTCGGGGGCTGAGTGTTCTGCCTTGTACCACTCGGGATAGAGCTCTTTGTCGTGCAGGCGAAAGTCGCTTCCCAAGTCGACGATGTGGCCGACCTTCCCGCGAATCTCTGGAACCACCGACATCGAGATGCCGTGCGGCAACCCAATAAACACCAGGTCTAGGCCGTCGATCAGTTCTGGGGTGAAGGGCTCGTACTCGCGGTCACCGTATGCCGCTGCGAGGCTCGGGTAGAGGTCGGCTATCTTGGTGCCCGCTTTCGAATCGCCAGTGGCCACGGCAAGCTCTAGGCTCGGGTGCCCGTCGACGAGGCGCAGCAGCTCGGTTCCCGTGTAGCCAGAAGCGCCAACGATTCCGACTTTGGCAGGGTTGGTCGAAGATCTCATCCAGTCGAGCGTAGCGTGTTATTCACACTATTGCATAGCTATGCAATAAAATCCCAAGCTTTCGCCGAAATTGCGAGTTTCTGTCGACGACCGACAGATACGTGTTGTTCCATGCGATAGTTGTTTGCGATAGTTTTCGTAGCAACGTTAACGCCCAGCGGGAGGTCTTACCGTGCCTTGGAATCCATCTCTTTGGAAATTCACTTTCGTAGTCACCGTCCTACTCGGAGCCTGCTCTGGTTCAGCTTCTGAGGCTGACGGCGGCCCGACCCCACTCCCCGAGTCCGACATACTCACCCCGATCAATGCTGGGGTCCGCTCTGTAGAAACCTTTGAGCAGCCCTTCACGCTCGACTATCCCGACGGTTGGTACCGAGTTGTAGTTGCGGCGAACTTCTTTGCAACTGAACCTGCGGCCGACTTCGACCTTGTCTTTATGCAGCCGAGTGAACTCAATGACCCCACCGATCTCGGCTTTCCGGGTCTGGACTTTGAACCGTGGGATGTCGCGGACTTTGATGGATGGCTACAAGCCATTCCTCAGGAGCTAATCGTTGCAGGGCCAGAGGAGCAAGTCGTGGCTGGCCTCCCCGCCACTCGAGTTGAACTCGAGGTAACCGACGAGAGCATCTGCGCCAGTGAAGACTTCTGTATCGGCTTTGCCCGGACCTCAATCGATGGGAACGGACGACCAATGGAACCCGGGAGACGCTACGTCAAGTACTGGATCGAGCTGGAAGATGGTCAACTACCATTCGTCATCTCCGCTGCCCTTCCGTCCGTAGACGAAGGCGACACCGTTCGAAACCAGTTTGGGTCCCTTCTCGACAGCCTCGACCTGAGCGGCCCCTAGGTCGAAATGCAATCCTCAAGGGTGAGCGGGTTTGGAAGCTCACTCGAATCTGTTGCCATTCCCGAGATCGTCCCAAGATCGGCCCACTCGGTGCCCGAGAGCTGATAGGTGGTTATCGACCATCCGCCTGTGTTGAAGTTGGTAGAAGTGACGACAAACTCGATCTCGCCGTGAGGCCCGTAGGCACAGCCTCCAACGGTTGAAAGCCCGGCGCTTGCGCCGTGGCTGAAACTGAACGCCGACCCAGCCACCGTTGTAGGCACCAGCTCACAGTCAACCAGAGTCATGACGCCGTGCTGGCCATGCGAAACGCCAAACCCAACTGCGAAGATGATCTCGTTGAAATCGGTGAAGTCGCCAAGCGTCGTCAGGTCGAAGACACGCACTTCATTGGCAAGATGTGGATCGTAAAAGCCAGTCCACTTGCCTGTCGCTACTCCCCCGTTAGCAAAGCTGACAAGAACCCATGCTTCGTGGTTGAAGACAGGCGCGCCCGACCGCGACACGCCCACCTCCGTCGCCTCAGCCAATACAAAGATCTCGTCTTCGGCACCGTCAACATCCACGTCACCAGTGCCGACAGCGTTCGCACCCTCAAACGTTGGGAAGTCGTCGCCCGCAACACAGGTCGATGTGACGCCGTGGCCGAAGAGGTAGTCGCCGTGCACCCACCCAAGCACTTCGCCATCACGCTCGATATAACGCCAGGTTGAACTCTCGTCGAGGTTGAACGCACTGGTTGCGGTGATCCCATCGGTCTCGTGTACGAGTTCGGCAACGATCTCGTAACTCACACCGGGGCCGGTGCGCACGTTCAGCGGATCACCAACAGAGGTCAACACTCGCTGGTCGCTGCGCAGGTCATCGAAGGCTCCGTCAAGATTGGACGGGGCAAGAATCGTCGGGGCGGAAGTGGTCGGCGCTGGCGCTGCGGTCGTTGAGACGACTGTCGTTGGAGCTGGCGACGTTGGTGCTGCTGTCGTCGGTGCCGCTGAGATTGCAGCAGACTCGACGACCACTGCTGTCGAAGTTGAAGTTTCAAGAGCGGCTTCAACGCTCGCAGGTGGTTCGGAGACCGACGCAGAGATGGACTCAGACGACACAGCAACGGGTCGCGGGTCAGCGAGGATCTCCTGCGATTCACCGCTGCACGCTGCCAAGGTGATGGTCGCTGCGGCGATAACGAGGGCACGACGGGCCGGAAGGACGTTGAAGAAGTTGGAGTAAGTAGCCATGACAACATTGTCGGTAAACCGGTCAATTTGCGATACGGGGAAGACCCCCCAGTCCGGTC
>CAZHUR010000071.1:0-9339 GCA_964535395.1 uncultured Acidimicrobiales bacterium | reverse complement strand
CCCACATTCGTGGACGACGTAAGGCTAACAGTCACTCGTTGGACTTCCGCTCTTTCTTGCTCGACACTTCCGGTCGAGATCCGCGGAACCGCATGATCACTCGACACTTCCGGTCGAGATCCGCGGAAGCGAGCAGCTTTGCTCGACACTTCTTCTCGCTCGACACTTCCGGTCGAGATCCGCGGAACCGCATGATCACTCGACACTTCCGGTCGAGATCCGCAGAGATGGGTTTATCTCAGAGCAGGCGCTTGGCTCGTGTGGCTACTTCGTGTTGAGCGTGGTGGCGGTCGACGCGCACCGTCTCACCTTCGACCACAAGCTGCTCCCCCGCGACCCACACGTCGGTGACGTGTTCGGCCGAAGCTGCCCACACGACATGGCCAAACAACTCATCTGGCAGACCCGGCTGGAACGCAGGCTGATCGAGATCGAGACGGATAATGTCGGCCCAGGCTCCGGGGCGCAGTTCGCCAACATCGTCGATTCCCATCGATCGCGCTCCTTGACGGGTAGCCAAGTCGAGGGCGGTCGCTGCATCGAGGGCTTCGGGGTTGGCCGACGATGCTCGAGCAAAGAGTGGAGCGAGACGCAGTTCATCCCACAGACTGAGAGAGTCGTTCGATGCAGGGCCGTCAGTGCCGATACCCACGGTGATGCCGGCATCGAGCATCGCTGGCACGTCGGCGATACCAGATCCGAGCTTTCCATTGGACTGAGGACAGTGCACAACAGCTGCACCTGCAGCGCCGAGTAGGCCACGGTCGACCTCGTCGAGCCACACACCATGGGCTGCGAGAACTCGCCCATCGAGCACACCGCTCTCGGAAAGGACCTGCGTTGCCGACCGTCCTCGCGTGTTCATCACAAGGTCTCGCTCGCTCTTGGTCTCTTCGAGATGAATCGTGATCAGCGCATCGCGTTCGATCGCAGCCGCCGCAACTTCTGCGAGCCGTTCGGGGCTCTGGTCGTAGGTCGAGTGCGGTCCGTAGCCGCCGTAGATCCGGGCCTCTGGGTTGTGATGCTTATCAAAGAAGTCCGAAACCGCCGACACGCGCGCCGTGAAGTCGACACCCTCCGGAGCAATGGCCGACACAATGCCGCCAGCGGCCATCGTGCGTTGCCCAGTCTTGGTCGCTGCTTCTCGGACCGAGTCTTCGAACATGTACATCTCGAGGGTCGTTGTCACTCCACCGCGCAGCATCTCGATCGATCCAAGGACCTGGCCCCACATCACATCGTCGGGGGTCAGCTTGCCCTCACGTGGCCAAACCGCGTCGGTGAGCCACTGCTGCAGGGGCATCCCGTCGCCTGCTGAGCGCATGAGGATCATCGGCGTGTGCGCGTGGGCATTGACGAGGCCCGGCATCAAAAGACCTCCGACCGGCCGGACGTTTCCGTCAAAGTCATCACCGAGCTCTGCTACCGGACCAACAGCTTCGATACGACCATCGGCGCCGACGTCTACGGCAGCGTCGAAGATAACCGTGTCGCTTCCGTCGGAGGGGATCACCGCGCTGGCCACAAGCCTGACTCGTTCGCTCACTGTCGTTCCTTGTTTTGGTCTGGCAATACGGCCCGGTTCTCAGGTGAAGCCATGTCCCACTGCGCACCGTCGTCACCCGACACCATTCGCAGCTCAGCGTTCTCAGGATCGGCCTTGACCGTGCCATAGGCCTCGATCGTTGCGCCCAACACAGCGTGTACGCCTGGCGATGCGTCGCCGATGATGGCCATGATCTCGGGAATCGAAAGCTCGGGTCCCTTGCCCGCGGCCTGGTTCGAGACGATCGCAATCGAGCTGTACGCCAGACCGCGCTCTCGAGCGAGCACAACCTCGGGATAGCCGGTCATCCCGACCAGATCTGCGCCGGCGTTCTCCGCCATCTGAATCTCGGCTGGCGACTCGAACCGTGGCCCATTGAAGGTTGAGTACGTTGCACCATCGCGGACCTCAACTCCGACAGACTCAGCACTCGACAGAATGAGCGCACGCAGCTCCGGGTCATATGCGGTGGTCATTTCGGTGTGTCGAACCGACCCTGGTGTGTCGAAGAAGGTGTCGTGTCGGCCTGTGGTGAAGTTCAAGAAGTCGTCGATCAGCACGAGTTGTCCTGGCGTAAAGCCGGGCGTGATCGCGCCACTTACCGCAGTTGCCACCACCGCTCGCACGCCAACGGCGTGAAGCGCAGAAATGTTCGCTCGGTAGTTGATCAGGTGCGGAGCGACCGAATGATCAGAGCCGTGTCGCGCAACGAAGACCACATCATGTTCACCGTTCCAACGGGCCTTGGTCACCATCACAGCTCCATAGTCGGTCTCTACCGTCTCGGGTTGGGTGTCCCTGAGAGCAGGCAAATCAGCAAAGCCACTGCCGGTGATGAGTCCAATCATTGTCCGTCCATCATGTCGCGTCCCGCAGCGGTAGTACCTGATCCAGAGGAGCGAGAATGACGCAAAGTCACTCGCATGATGTGCCAACCAGCCAGAAGGGATCCAACTAACGTGCCGCCAACCTTGGAGGACCCTGCCACACGGTTGTCCCAACTGACCGGAACTTCGAGAATCTTGTCCCCTCGCGAAGCGGTCTTGACCATCATTTCGGTAGGCCAACCGAAGGTCATCTCGGTCATGGCGAGTTTGGGAATGAGATCGGCATCGATTGCCCGATACGGCCCGAGGTCGCTGACCTCGACGCGATACAACAAGCGCATGAGCGCGGCGGTTGCGACGTTGCCCGCCTTCTGGTGAGGTGGCATGGCTCCGGCCGCAATCGACCCCTTGGTGCGCGATCCGAGCACGAGACGGGCCTCGCCCGCCGATACCGGCGCGACGATCGCCGGAAGTTCCGATGGACGAGAGCTCTGGTCGCCATCGATATAGGCAATGACGTCCGCTCCAGCGTCCAGCGCGGCGGCGGTACCACGAGCACACGCATAGCCGTAGCCGCGACGCGGTTCGCTCACCACCTCGGCTCCGGCCCCACGTGCTCGGTCGGCCGTGTCGTCCACCGATCCGTTGTCGGCGACCACCACGTGATCGGCACCGTGCTCGAACAGACCTGCCACCACGGTCGCGATGTTCTCACCCTCGTCGAGCGCCGGGATGACGACGCTCACCTTCGGCGGTCGCTTTCGTTCAGCGAACAGCTCGCTCAGCTTCGGGAGATGGTCCGCTGGAAGACCCAACGCGAGTCGCTCAACGTCGGCGATCTCGTCGACGTCGTACCACTCGCTAGCCAAGCTCACTCGAGCACCTAGCTCTTCTGCGATGCGAACCGAGTTCGAGAGGACATCGGGCCTGGACATCTCGACGCCGGCCACCATGTCGGTCCAGCGCTTCTTCCAACCAATCGTCCAATACCCACCGTCTTCGGATGGGCCAAGGACGATGTCCACGTCCGCGACGTCGAGAAGTTCGAAGGCCTGCGTGATGTGACTGTCGGGTACGTCTGGACTGTCGCTCGAAATAGCGAACGCTGCGCTGTGGCCGGCCTCGAGCGCAGTTGAAAGGACGCGGTCGAGTCGCTGCCCCAACGTGCCTTCACCCTGTGCAATAACAGCAACGCCCGGGAAGGTCTCTTCAAACCACCGGATCGACCCTGTCGTGCCGGCCGCAATCATCAACTCGGCGTCTTGTCGATGAGAGAGACGGGAGACCACGTCGCTGAGCATCGCTGCGTAGAACTCTGAGGCTTCGCTGGCTGTCATGGCCGGAGTGAGTCGAGTCTTTGTAGAACCGGGCTCTGGCTTCTTCGCCATCACGATGAGCGCTCGGCTCACTGAGTGACCTGAGGTTCCTCTGCCGACCATGTTTGAGCCTCAAGAAGAACCTGAGCCTTGCGGTCGATACGGCCGCGATATGTCGCCACTGCGTGGGCAATCGAAGCAAACGCCATCATGAACAGACCAGCGGTAAAGACCGCCGCATAAATCAAGATCCCCCAGTTTTGGTGATCCCACGCGAAGTCGATCACAAACAATCCATACAGACCAAGCAGCAACTCGGCAATGACAATGCGGTCGATGTCGAGTTGGTAGCGGCGCTTCGTCCATCCCTTTTCGTCGGGTGCTTGTTCGAGGCCGAACTTGGCCGTGCGTTCAAACTCAGGGTTTGGTTTCGTGAAGATCTGCAGAGCTGCGCGAGCGGTGTTGAGCATCAAACCAGAGCCGAAGATCGTCACGAGAGCGATACGGGGAATCGCCCGGAACCACGGCCGGCCACCCTGGCGCTGACCCGCGATGAAGAAGATACCGGGGGCGAGGGAGGTGAGCGCAAGGATATAGCCAGCTCCATACAGCGTGCTGAATCCCATGTTGTTGGCGCCGATCTGCACGACGAGCGGATAAATGAGCAGGAGCAGGAGCAGAAGCAGGTGAATGCCATAAGCGAGCAGATGCACAGTGGCCTGAAACTTCGTTCCTATCGAGGCCTTGGTTCGCCAGACCGAAGGGAGTAGCTTGCGTGCACATTCCATCGATCCACGAGCCCAGCGATGCTGTTGACGACGGAACCCGAGCAGCTGCACGGGAAGTTCGGCGGGCACGACGAGGTCTTCGAGGTAGCGAGCAGTCCAACCTTTCAGATGTGCGCGATATGAAAGGTCGAGATCTTCGGTAAGCGTTTCGGCGGTCCAGCCGCCCGCGTCGTGAATTGCTTCGGCGCGCCAGATACCGGCCGTGCCGTTGAAGTTGAACCAGTAGCCACAGTCGCCGCGACCAGATTGTTCGACAAGGAAGTGCCCGTCGATCGCAAGCGCTTGGATCTTGGTGAGCCAGGAATAATCACGGTTCAGGTGACCCCATCGGGCCTGAACAAAGGCCACATCGGGTTCAGCAAACTGGCCAACGGTTCGCATGAGAAAATCCGGAGGGGGAACAAAGTCGGCATCGAAGATGGCAATGAACTCACCCGTCGCGGTCTCCATGCCCTCGGCGAGGGCACCGGCCTTGTAGCCGGACCTGTTCGAGCGGTGAACGTGCACGATGTTGGTGCCCTCTGCCTGAGCCTTCTCGACGATCTGGCTAATCAGCGCCGTTGTCTCGTCAGTAGAGTCGTCGAGCACCTGGATCTGCAATTTGTCTGCCGGGTAATCGAGCTGACAAGCGGCCGAGATAATGCGTTCGCTCACATAGAGTTCGTTGTAGATCGGCAACTGAACGGTGACCAGAGGAAGGTCAGCCTCATCTATGTCTGGCGTCGTCAGGTTGATGATTCGGCCGCGTCGCCAGACACGCACGACGAAAACGACGAGGTTGGTCCCAAAAACGAACAAGAGCAACGACGCCACCGAGTAGGTGAGCGCCGTTGCAAGTTCGAGTAGCGATAGACCAAGCACTGCTACCAGATTAGCTTGCCTGGTGAATCACCTCGGGCTGCAGCGATGGCACGATCAACTCCGAACGTGCGACCTCCCCAGCTAAAGAAGACCGTAACAGCCGCACCGATGAGCAAGATGTAGCTGCCAAACCACTCTTCTCCACCGAAGAAGGTGAAGGCTAGCCCAACAAAGAACGCCGTTGCGAGGAGCGAGAAGAGGCGGGTGGCGACGCCGAACACGAGGGCAATACCGATCAGAAACTCCATGATGGTCTGAGCAAACCCGACCAAGCCGAGAAGCCCAGCGTCATCGATGGCGTCAAACAGCGAACCAATAAAGGTGAACGTTCCGCCGTTTCCGCCCTCCTCTTCGGAGAGGAACGCCCAGTCGAAGAACCCTCGAAGACCCTCGGCCGAATAGAAGTTTGGGTCAGCGGTGACGTTCTCAAACCACACACTCAAGACAACAAGGCCAAGCACGATACGCAGGAACGCAACACCCCCCGAACTCTTCTCTTCGCTGGTGGATTGTTCTGCAGTTGCAGTCTCTTTTTCAGTTTGCAAAGTTCCGCTCCCTTGCTCTTCTACGATTGCCATGTTCTCATCTCTCCAGTAAAGGGTACTTTTCGGTACGAGGGAAACCCGTGACTTAACCCCAGACTTCCATTTCGCCCCCGAGAGGGAGGTTAATAATTCGATTTTCGTCAACGAACCACGGGTTGTAAAGCTCGACGAACTCACCGCTGGTCCAAATGTCTTGCAGTGCGAAGTTCACAGTGTCCAACCAGTCGGACTGGTTCTCTGGGACGCCGATACCGAATTGTACGGCGTTGTGGCCGCCCGGCAGGAGGGTGAGGCCCGGATCACCAGCGGCGAGAGACAACAACGTGACGTTGTCCTCGGTGTATCCCTCGACTGCGCCAGAACGTACTGCCTCGACGGCCGCGAGCTTGTCTTCGAACTCCACAAACTCAGGGGCGTCGCCATCGCGCTCGGCAACGTAACCGGTCCAACTGTCGATGGTCGAACTCCCGGCGCTGGCCGCAACGGTTGCGCCGAACAACTCGTCGATGTTCTCGTACTCGCCGGTACGAACAAGGAATGACTGGTTGTCCCAGAAGTACGTGACCGAGAAGTCGACTGCTTCGTCACGTGAACGGGTGTGGTTCGCCGAGGCAACAGCCATGTCGATCTGGCCACTCTCAAGGAACGTGATTCGTGTCGTGCCGTCGACTGGCACGAGTTCAACTTCGAGACCGAGCTGGCGGCCAAGAGCTTCCGCGAGGTCGAGGTCGAATCCCACCCAGTCGCCGTTCTCGTCGATGAAACTGATGGGAGGGTTGTCATTTCGAACGCCAACCCGGACGACGCCTCGTTCGGTGATCTCTTCGAGGAGGTTTGCGCCCTGGGTCAGTTCGACCTCTTCGGCGTCTTCGTCTTCCATGGCCTCATCGGCTTCGTCGGCCTCGTCGCCGACAACTTCTTCGACTACGTCAGCCACTTCGTCGGTGGCCGAACCGGCAACGTCGCCAACATCTGCGCTGCCGCACGCTGCAGCGAAGAGTGAAGTGGCGATGAGAATTGCTCCAAGACGATTGCGACGGTGTTTCACTGGGGCTCCTTGGGGGTCTCTATGTACTCACGCTAGCTTTCCCAGCCTGGGGCGCTAGCTCTGCTTCGATCGTTCCGAACTTGTTTCCGACCGCTGTGTCCGATTGCACTACCAACCGTCCGGCGGACCAAGCGACGCTAAAATATATCGCTCCTACGAGCAGATACGTCGCCACCCAGAACGGAGCGTTACCAACGTCGCCGCCTAGGGCGATTCGGGCATTCGTCGTGAGGTCTGCAACTCCTAACACCACGACCACCGACGAGTCCTTAAACACGGTGATCGCCTGGGTCACCAGGGCGGGACGCATCACCCGGAAACTGGTTGGTAACAACAGCGTGAACAGCAACCGGATCGATGAGGCACCGAGCATCCGGGCGTCGTCGATCTGACTCGTTGGCACCGAAGCAATGCCTGCCCGGATCACATCGCCCTGATAGGCACTGGTGTAGAGCACGAGGGTGACGAACGCGGACTGCAACGCCGAGGTTTGAAACGCGATCCCGGGGATTCGCCCGGCTCCGAGCGTTGTGTGAATGACGACCAGTTGAACAAGCAACGGGATCCCACGGATGATCTGGACCCACAGACTCGCCGTGAACCGGATCACTCGGAATCGGCTGTGATGCGCTGCGCCAGCGAGAGCGCCGAGAGCGGTCCCGACGACTAACGACGCGGCGGTGAGCAGGACCGTGAGCAATAGGCCGCCAGGGCGGTTGTTTGGAAATCCGATGAGAAGCTCGGGCAGGATTTCGATGAGAAAGGAAATCTGTTCAGACACGGAGCGGCTCCGTGTCGCCTTGAACTTGGCCGAGGCGTCGTTCTATGAGCTTTAGTCCACCGGTCATGACAGTGGACAGGACCAGATACATCACAGCTGCGAACAGCAGCAGGGTGGTTGCCTGAAACGTACGTGTTATCTCGCCTTGAACGACTTGAAAGAACTCTGGGACTGCAACGAAAGATGCGAGTGAGGTGTTCTTCAAGTTGTGAATCAGACGGTTCGAGATCGCCGGAAACGCAATGCGCACGCCGATCGGCGCAACGACCGCCCGCAACGCGCCGAGTTGTGACGCTCCCAAAGAACGTGCAGCGTCGACTCTGCTGGCCGGAACGCTGTTGAAACCTCCTCGCATCACCTCGGCTAGGTGCGCCCCGGTGTTTAGCGTGAGCGCCAGTGCAGCGGCTGCGAGGTAGTACGGGATCGGGACACCGGTGACATCGCCAAGGGCATCAACGATCGGGTTTTGGAAGAAGATTGTGCGGCGTGGCTCGATGGGAACGATGTTTGGCACCGCAAACGCAAAGAAGAGCACGAGGATCAGCGCTGGGACGTTTCTGAAGATCTCGACGTACACACCAGCGACGCGCCTTCGAAGCGGTCGATTACTAGATCGGGCCAGCGCAGCCCAATAGCCGAGGGCGAGCGAGGTGATCGATGTGACCACCGTCAACGCAACGGTAATCGTCAACCCGGCAAGAACATCGGCTTGGAGTTCGGGTGTGAGGAAGTCAAGCACGGGCAACGATGGTCATGAAGGTGTCCGGCGGAGGACTCACCGCCTCGTCGTGGACTGCCTCCACAACAAACCCGGCCGTCTGTAGCTCAGCGGTCAGTTCTTCCTTCGATAGCAGCACATATGCCAAGTCATAGGTGCCGGTCGGCGTCTCGAAGCGCTCGGAGAGCACCCTCGTCTCCGGGTCGAAACTCCGAGTCACCTCGGTCGGGCCAAGTTGCTCGTACTCTACGAGGTTTGCAACCGCGCGGTCTCGCTCCGGCACCTCGATCACGAGTGTCCCACCTGGACGCAGTGACGTGTGCAGGTTGCTCAGCGTCGCGGCGATTTGCGGGTCGGCGTCGGCGCTGGCCACTTGACCGAGGGTCGTGAACATTGCGATCGCAAGGTCGAACGAGTCGGGTCGAACAAACGCCTCTCCCCCGCTCTCAACGAACTCGATCTCCAGCTCGGCGGTGACAGCGCGTTGACGAGCCTCGTCGAGCAGAGTGACCGACGGGTCGACGCCGGTCGTTGCCAGGCCTCGTCGTGCAAACTCGATGCAATGGCGACCAAATCCACAGCCGAGGTCTATGACGTCGTGTGGTGGGGTCGGGCACCAGGATAGAACGCGGTCAACTTCGC
This sequence comes from uncultured Acidimicrobiales bacterium, assembly GCA_964535395.1. Lineage (GTDB taxonomy): Bacteria > Actinomycetota > Acidimicrobiia > Acidimicrobiales > SHLQ01 > SHLQ01. The sequence goes on along the minus strand of CAZHUR010000071.1, from coordinate 267 downwards.
GAGCACTGCGGTTGGTCGTAAGCAACGGGTGTCGGAGATATGGCGAACCGGGCCCGAAGAAGTTGGTCACGGAGCCGGTGAAGTGCCGTCAATCGGCGGAGCGTGTAGATCCCCACTCACGGTGGGGAGTGCCTTGTTGCGTTTGTGTCAAAGGCAATCGCCAACATCGAGCAACGGCAGGTCTTGTCGCTGCAGTTCGTTTAGCGCTTCGAAAGGGATGACCGCGTCGCGCGAATCTACTTCTTTGGCCCATTGTTCGAACCAGTC